>JACBOA010000007.1 GCA_013403005.1 Methanobacteriaceae archaeon
AATGCAAAAAACGTCTTGAATTATTTTCATCATGGTTTTATCAGTTTTTTTTCTAATGATGGTCTATTTTTTTCTTAATGTTTTTAATGAATTTTGAGTATGGTATAATAATAACGGTCATAAAATCAGTATGATAGAAAAGTATATAAGCATATTCTTATATACTACATGTTATGCTGAGGATTAATTCCAAGTCAACATTGGAGGCAACCGAAGAAATGGAAGAGGTTTTTAAGGCCCTGGCCAATGTTAACCGGTTGCTTCTTATTTATGCACTGGCATCTGGAGAAATGGAGAAAATCAGTGTAACTGAAATATCCAGAAACATGGGCATCACACAACCTGCAGCATCACAGCACCTGAAAATCCTAAAAAATGCTAAGATCCTCAAGGCAAAAAAAGAGGGAAACTATATATACTACCGATTCAACAAACAATCCCTTCAAAAACACCATAAAAGAATTGATTTTTTATTTAAATGTGCTTTTGCCAAATGCAATCAACTGGAAAAATCAAAATGCTGCCAGTTGGAAAAAGGGGAAGAATAAATCCAGCCCAATAGAAGACCCCATAAAAGCCTGCATTTTTTTTCTGAAAGCTTTTTTCAGAGCACTAACTAGAAGTTTAAAATGGAGAATTAAAAACTAAATTGAGTTAAAACTGAAATTGCGAGTATTAGACTTATCATATGAGTAAAAAGGAGATTTAAAAGCCTACGGGTGATAATATGGAGAAAATAAACGAAAATCAAGAACTGCCTGTGTTAGTTTTACCAGACATGGTTTTATTACCTGAAACTAACATGAATCTTAAAATTACTAAAAAGATGGGGAGGGAAATTCACAACCGGGTTAAAGACCATGATTACTTTGGTGTAGCTGTGGCTACTAAAGAAGGGCTACCTGCCAGGTTCTATGCCACATCAGATTTATACCATGTAGGTTCATTGGTAAAAATAGAAAATGCCACTGAAATGAGAGATTTTTATCATTTAAAGGTGGAAATCATTGAAAGAGTACAAATCGACGAATTCATACAGGACGGGATAAACTATCGTGCTAAGTACCAGCTAATCCCTGACCTGGCTGATTTAGACCCAGATAATCAGGAAGAAATCCTTAAACACGTGCGTTATCTGGTTAGTGAAATAAGTGAAAACTTCAAAGAATCCAAAGCCTATGCAGATCAGATAAATAAAATGACTGACGTGGGTAAAGTTATTGCCACTATTTTCCCCTACATGAGATTATCCCTGGAAGAAAAACAGGAATTCCTGGAAACACGCTCACTTAGGGAGAAAAGCCTGAAGTTCCTGGACATACTTATTGAACAGAAAGAGTCTATCCAGTTTCAGATGGAAATGGCAGCCAAACTAAATGAAGAAATGAACAAAAAACACAGGGAAAACCTCCTGAAAGAACAGCTACGTGTAATTCAGGATGAACTAGACGAGGCAGAGGGCAGTCCACGTAAAAAGGATTACCGGGATCTCATTGAAGAAGCAGGTATGCCTGATCATGTACGGGAAATTGCCCTGGAAGAGGTGAACAAACTAGAAAGACAGGGTCCGCACAGTTCTGAGGAAAATGTCATAAGAAACTATCTGGACCTTTTAGTGTCTCTACCCTGGGGTGAAAGCCAGATTAAGGATATTGATATTGAAGCCGCCAGGAAGCTCTTAAATGAACAACACTACGGTCTGGATAAAGTTAAAGATCGCATCATCCAGCACCTGACAGTGATGAAACTCAAACAAAACAAACAGGGATCCATCCTCCTATTGGTGGGCCCACCAGGAACTGGTAAAACAAGCCTAGGAAGGAGTATAGCCGAAGCATTGGAACGTAAGTACGTTCGTATCAGTCTGGGTGGGGTTAAGGATGAATCAGAAATCCGTGGGCACAGGAGAACCTACGTGGGAGCATTACCCGGACGTATAATTCAGGGAATGAAACGTGCCGGTGAACGAAATCCGGTGTTTATCCTGGACGAAGTGGATAAACTCATGGCCTCCTACAGTGGTGATCCGGCCAGCGCCCTATTAGAGGTCCTGGACCCGGAACAGAACCATACCTTCTCTGACCATTACCTGGAAGTGCCCTATGATCTGTCAGATGTGTTCTTCATAGCCACTGCCAACTCCCTGAAGGGGATACCAGCTCCCTTAAAGGACCGTATGGAGATCATAGAAATAGGAAGCTACACCAGCCATGAGAAATTCCACATTGCCCGAAACCACCTTATTGAAGAAGTCCTGGAGGATAATGGTCTGAATGAGGGGCAGCTGGTGTTCGATGATGATGCCATTAAAACCATAATAGAAAAATACACCAGAGAAGCGGGTGTCAGAGGACTGAAACGCCAACTAGCTACTGTGGCCAGGGTGGCATCTGAAAAAATTGTCCTGGGCAAAGTCGACCTCCCCTACGTGATTCGAGAGGATATGTTGTATGATCTACTTGGTCATGAACTTATCCAGATCCACCAGGCAGGTAAAAAGAACCCTCCGGGGGTGGTAACTGGTCTGGCCTGGACTCCAGTGGGTGGAGACATCCTCTTCATTGAAGGGGCCTTCATGCCCGGAACTGGGAAACTAATGCTAACTGGGCAGTTAGGTGACGTTATGAAGGAATCTGCCAAGATTTCCCAGAGCCTCATACGCTCCAGATTGGCTCTCAACCTAAAAACTGTGGAATTTGACAAGAAAGACCTGCACATACACGTACCATCAGGTGCCATTCCCAAGGACGGACCATCTGCCGGTGTAGCCTTACTCACCACCATTGCCTCTCTGGTAACTGGACATGAGGTGGATCCTAAACTGGCTATGACTGGTGAAATATCCCTCCGAGGAGCAGTGCTACCAGTGGGAGGTATTAAAGAGAAAGTACTCGCCGCCCACAGGGCAGGAATAGAAAGGGTCATCCTACCTAAAGAAAACCTTAAAGACCTGGATGATGTTCCAGAGGATGTCAAGGCAGAAATGGAGTTCATACCAGTAGAAACAGTGGAAGATGTTATAGGAGAAACCATAGGTATTAAACTACCCAAACCAGTCTTAATGGACATCTCCACTGACACTTTAACTGGTGGGGCAGGCACCTAGAAAGGCACCTAGAAAAAAAAACTTGAAAACTGGCATCATCTCTCCTTAAATCCATTTTAGTGGAATGAGAGATGATATTATCTATTTTTTTTTTAAATATTGTAAAATATTGTAACAAAGATACTCGCTAATTTCTCGTGAATCAATCTTTGCTTCATAAAGTAAAATTCTGCCTACTTCAAACTAGTATTATCTTCAAATACTTTATTTTTGGATTTTTTAAGATTAATCACTCCCATTACCAATAAAACCATTTAGAACAGTTTTTGAACTTTATCCCAAATTTTTATATTTGATAATAAAGATATAATATGGACAGGAGGGTTCTAATGAAATCCAAGGGTGCTCACTACTACATTGAAAAGGGGATAGAAACATGGTTAGACCATAAAGATTATTTTGAAGCAATCAACCTTTTTTCCAGGGCATTGGAATTCGAACCACATAATCCTGATGCTCATCTGTTGAGGGGGGCAGTATACGTTGATGTGGGGGATCTGCATCGAGCACTTAAAGATTACAATAAGGCATTAGAATACAACCCGGAAAATATCGGACTATTTTTTGATAAAGGAACAGTTCTGTTCTACCTGGGTGAGTATCATAAAGCTATTCGTTCTTATGAAAAATTTCTCTCAAAAGAACCCCATGATGTGGATGGTCTGTACTTTAATGGGTTAGCCTACCATTTCATAGGAGATAATGAAAATGCTCAAAAATTAATAGATGAAGCTCTGGGATTAATTGAAACCTCCGATGATCTTTACCCTGATCTGTGTAATGCCAAGGGGGAGATACTCTTTGACCAGGGAGATTACCAGGCTGCCATTGGATTCTTCCAAAAAGCAACAGAATCAGATCCCACATCCTTCATTGCTCTTTACAATACTGGTCGTGCCTACTATGAAATGGGAAAACTTGAAGAAGCACTGCAATATATCGAGTCTGCATTAAAAATTGAGCCTAAAGAATGGGATGTCCTTAATTATAAAGGACTTATACTGATGGATATGGGTAGGGAGGAAGATGCTATCCAATGTTTTGATAAAATCATCCAGTTACATCCCATATATTTCCCAGCATGGTATAACAAAGGAGTTACTCTCAGAAATCTGGGAAGAACTGAAGAAGCACTGGAACACTTTGAAGAAGCAATCAAACTCCTCTTAGATAAGAAACCGGGCATAACCAAGGGTATGTGTTTAAAACTTTAGATGACATTTTTGATTGATTAGGTGACTTTGAAAGTTGAATAATATTTTATAATCCTTTTAAATAGTATCTTATAATCCTAATTTCATTTTCTATAATCTTCAATTAATTTTCAAGTCTTTTTTTCTATCCCTTTTTTATCCCTTTTCTATCCCTTCAGATCTATCCCTTCTTTTCAAGTTCCACCACGATGATCTGGGGTCTTGCAAAAAACCTTAAGGGGAATATGGTGGTGCCCAGACCATTACTCACGATTAAGGTACTGTTTTTCTCTTTTATAACGCCTGTTCTGTATTTATTATCATAATCTGAATGTGTTGTTGGTGCGAAAAGTCCGAAAAAGGTCACCTGCCCTCCATGGGTATGGCCGGATAAAACTAGGTCAACCTTGGATTTATTCACCTGGGGAAAGTAATCCGGGTTGTGGGTAAGTAAGATCACAAAGTCCTGGGGAGTGACCACTGAAGTGGTGGCACTCTGGATATGGGCTCCATTGTTGTAGTCTCCCACTCCACCCAGACGGATCCGGGCACCATTTTCTTGGATCCAGGTTCCTTTGTTCCCTATATAGGTGATTCCATATTTAGGAATGGCTTCCAGGGTGTAATACTGGGGGTCTTTGTTTCCCAAAACTGCGTAAACACCCAGAGGTGCTTTTAATTGGGATAATGAACTAAATGTTGAATTTATGTATTCAGGATCACCATCCACATAATCCCCTCCCAGCAGTACAAGGTCCGGTTTCAGGGCATTAACCTGATTAACCAGATTATCAATCTGATCCTGCCTAAAATTAGGTCCGGCGTGAATATCAGTTAGGAGAACAATTTTTTTACCATCGAACTGGGCTGGTATCTGGTCAGATTCAATGATTATCGTTTTGGTTTCGATCCAGTGAGGCTCTATGAAATACATGTAACTCAGCAATAGTATAACAACTAATGCCAACAAGTAACGTTTTTTGATCAAAAAGACACCTATAATGAGTTGATTTTATTACATTATGGATTTATTTGGAATTTTAATAGGTTTTTTGGAGATATATGTGAGTATTTCGTGTTGATATAATCCTGCTTAATTGGTGGAGTGGAATTTTTAGGTAATAAGAACTGTTATTTTACAAATGTTTTTTAGATTAGGTACGTTTTTCATCTAAATAAGTTTTCGCTGTATCAAATCTATCGCTAATATTATGCTTAAAATGGGGAATTCTTGAAGATAGTTCTGTTTAATGAATCTTAAATAATCTTTAGTGATCATCTTAAGTAAAAAATATAATTGATTAATTTTTCAAATAAACCAAATATTGGAATTATTTTCATATAATTATTAACTTAAACTACTTAACCCTAAAATAGGAAATAATTAACCTCTTTCAATAATAATACTTTTATTTATAAAATTATTTATAGAACTTATGTCATATTAATACCATAAAAAGTAGGAGGATTATGTATGCAAGGAGATTTGAAAGATCTACTTTTAGGATTTAGGAAACACACTGGAAAAACCCAGAGTGAAATTGCCCAGGAACTGGAGGTACCCATGGAAATCGAGACAGCCATAGAATGGGGAACTTATAAACAACCCACGGAACAATTGGTGGATAAGATTAAGAAGTTAACTTCACAGTTCGACCAGAATGATTTGATTAACATTGGAAGAGGTTACCGTCTAATAGATGAGTTGGGCCCAGACTCTAAGTACTTCATCCGTGGCCTTAAACAAACAAGAGGAATAGATCCCAAGGAACTACTCAACCAACCAGAAGAAGAGTTCTACCGGATTATTGGAAGTGTTAACCTGGATGAGTTTGATGTGGTTATGGCTGGTAGGAAGGCTTAAACTAGATAGGAATCAGGTTTGAATGCATTTTTTAAATATTTTATATTCTACTCTTTTTTTGATTCATGTGATCATATCAATAACTCATCCTCCATAACAGGAAAAATTAATTGTAATTAAAATTGAACTAATTATATGTTTTTGTTTTATTTTTTTAAGACAGTTTTTTGCGCATTAAACTAATGGGATTGTATTATTTTTTATTTTTGAGTTTGCCTATAAAAAAATAAATTTTAATCATTAAATTTTTATCTTCAAATTAGGGTAATGGATTCGTCCAGCTTCCGGGATATCTGGGTAACCAGTTCGGGGATGGTGGAAGTAATAATAGTGTGTTCCGCATTTTGGGATGCTTTTATATCATCTGTGGAGGCTCCAATGATGGTGGATGGTAGTTGTTCATTTAAGATATCCACAGTTACCTTCTCCACCCAAGGATCCTTATCACTGATGATGATCTCATCCATATCTTGACTCAGTTCTTTAGCCAAAGCCCATGAAACGAATCTTCCCCCAAGCAGTGCAGCACTACTACCAGTCAAACTTTCATGAACACTCTGAATGGTTCTTTTAACCTTCACTTTCTCATAAAGAGGCGATGATGGAACCACTGCCCAGTGAGCATCACCAATGGGGAATTCACCTATCTTCTGGGGATAAACATTCTCCGGCCCCACCACTTTAATGGCACGGGCCAGTGCTTCCAGTTCATCCCTCTGGATGGGTACTCTGGTCAACGACGGCTTCAGTTCTTCTCTAATGATCTTTATCACACGGGGAAGTCCAAAATTGCCTTTTTTGGCAGTTCCGGGACTGTAACCACACATGTAACCATGATGGTTTTTGGGAAAACCAGTGATAATGGCATTAAGACCAGCACGCAGTCCCACCCGGCATTCATCTTCATAGGCACCATTGGTGGCCACGATCTTACCTGGCACCAGAATACGGGCCATAGCCACTGCCTTGGCAAAGGATTCCAGACGGTCATTTGACTGGTTAAAGGGACCTCCCTCCAGTACAAAAACATCCACTCCCAGTTGTAAGGCTTTCTCAAAACCGGTGATAAGATCATCGTAACCATCACCAATGAACATGATGGCCTCCACTCCTTTACCATATTTTTTGGCCAGCTGAGCAATCTCTTCAGCCTCTTCCACGGGTGCAGCATGTCCCTCTCCACCCTGGGCACTGGTTAGGTTTATGGCCACTGATGAAGAGCATTTAATCCAATCATCCCTTTCATCTAAAGCTGATTCCTCTTTATCCAGCAGTCGGGCATGAATACGGTCCCGGGGGCATCCCTCAAATGGAGGACCTTCAAAGTAGCACTGACCAGGGCATTTAACTATCTCCCTGGGGAAGCGCATGGCTCCGAACCTTCCAAAGTGATCCAAATCCAGGGGCACATCTGTGGTCTCCCGAACCTCCTGGAGAACATCAATACCCCTCATACCCTCTTTTTCTGCGATATCTGCAAATGCATAGGCACACACATGAATTGAAGCACCGATCATATCAGATAGAATACAGTTTCCCAGCAAATCATCCTTACTTATGTCTGATGCACAGGTACCCACCACTATCTCGGTAAGATCGCATCCCAGAGGGAATTTTTTGAAATTCATTCCCAGTTGTGTGGCTTCGGGAGTTGATAATTCACTGACTGCATCCACCACATCCAGGACATTTTTATCTGATTTACTGAGTTCAAGAGCTGAATCCATGTCACCTACTGCATCTTTGATTATATCGTGCACTAAAATCACCTTTTAAATTTTTTAAAGTCTTTAATGGTTAAGAATACACATTGTTAGTTTTTTAATCCCCTTCCGGTTTTAGTGGGTTCTAGTTATAATAATTGGTTAAGCTATTTAAAAGTTAGTATAAAATAAATTTTAAGTATTACATAATAGTGATTAAGCCGGGAAAAAATCATAACTATAAAGTAGAATTTCTTAAGATTATTTTGGAGTCAATATGGCATGTAAAAAATTTATAAAAAAATAGAAATTCAAACCATTTTTGTTTTTAAATGGTTTTCACTCAAACATCTTACGCATGCACCTTCTGATAGTGCCTTCGGATGCACGTTCTCCCATAAGGGCCAGTAATTCATTGGATAATGCTTGAGCAGCTACCAGGTTGGTTGGTTTTATTTCTGCATCCTTAGCATTCTGCATCAGCTCCGGATCCAGATGGGAAAGGGTTTCTAAAGCAGAATCTAATTCTTTCTGTTCTTCTAAAAGGTGCATAGAACTGGCGCTTTTCACCAGTAACTCTGGATCCATGGCCTTTAAGAGCCCCTCAACTCCGGAAGACTCCACCAGGGAGGCCATGGTCTGCAGGGTCATTAGTATCTGTTTTTCAACCATCTCCTTCGGAGCTTTAATGATCTTGGTTCCAACCTGATAATAATCCAGAACACCAGAAAGTGTCACCGCAGTTACCAGGGATCCCATATCTGCCACTGCCGATGAAACATCAGCTGGTACAATGTAGGCATCTTTCTGGCAGCTTTTAACCAGATCAACACATTTCTGGATCTGCTCTGCAGTTGCCAGGTCCAGATCATTGGTGGTGTGCCCTCCAATCACGTAATGTCCGTGTTGTGGAGTTCCTGGAACTGCTGCCGGGTGCATGGAACAGATTCCAACATCTTTCCTTTTTCTTTTTATTTCAACCTCCAGTACATAGTAGAGTACCAGGGGAGATACAGTACAGGTGTTGGCAATCACCCCTTCGTCAGGGAGGTGGGATATGATATTTTTAGCAATTTTGAATGTGGGTTTTCCGAAGGGTGTGAAAAGGATGGCTACTTCTGCGTTTCTGGCCGCTTCAGCATCATCAGAAGTAACTGTAACCCCAGCATCTTCCACTATCTTCCACATATTGGAGGGAAACATCTTCTCATCAGGTTCAGCAAGGTAAACCTGATGGCCTGCATTTGAAAACTCCATAGCCATTCTGCTACCCCCATATGGTGGGGTTCCCCCATACTTTTCAGGTAGTTTCAGCTGATTCACGTAAAGGTCCTGATTTCCAGCACCATAAACTGCAATTTTCATTTTTTTATCACCAAAAAATAAGATTAAAAAAATTAAAATAGTATTATTTTAAGCTTTTGCTGCAGTTTTTGCAGGGGCAGTTAGTTTTGGCAGGGATCTTTTTAGGGGTCCTTTAGATTTGATGGTATCTGTAAATTCCCGCATGGTTTTTTGGAACTTCTCTCCTTCGGAAGCGGATATCCATTCAAATCTGAACCTTTCTTTGTCTATACCAAATTCCGGTAGAAGGTCTTCAACCATTTTAGCCCTTCGGTTCCATTTATAATTCCCTGCATCGTAGTGGCAGTCCCCCATATGACAACTACCTACAAAAACACCATCTGCCCCTTCTTTGAAAGCTTTAAGCACCATTGATGGGTTGATTCTACCAGAGCACATCACCCTTAAAATTCTAACATTGGGTGGGTACTGCATCCGTGCAGTACCTGCAGTGTCTGCACCTCCATAACAACACCAGTTACAACAAAATCCCACGATTTTTGTATCATCTTCTGACATTCTATCACCCTTAGTTTTTTTAATCCCTAAGTTTTCTAATAATATTTTCAGATCCAAGTTTTTACAGATTCACGTTCTCTAATTGTTTTTTTATTCCTTTTCTGGACTGTAAAGTGGTGGCAATTCTTCACTCACACCAGCTACGAATCCAGTTTCATCCTGGTATTTTTTCTGCATTCTATGGAATATGCGAGCCAGAGGAATCTCCATGGGACACACATCTTCGCACTGTCCACAGTTAACACAGCTGAAGCTCATATGGGACAGTCTGACTCCCTGGAAGGTGAGAGGATCAGGTGCTATTTCTTTTTCATCTGCATAGAAATCTTTTTCCAGATCGCAATCCTTGCAGAAACATAAAGGACAAACATCCCGACAGGCATAGCACTTTATGCAACGGTTCCAGTATTCATCCCAGTTTTCTTGATCAGGATAATTTTCCTCCAGATATTTATCCTGGAATTTACGGGCTAATTTAATCATAACTCCCTCTATTTTTTCCCTTATAACCATTGCCTTTTCAGAAGGAGTCTTAACTTCTATATATCCATTCTGTCTAGCATTTTCCACCAGATCCTTTCCTTTCTCGGTTACTACTTCTATGAAGGTCCAACCCGGTTCTGCCCCCCAGTTACCACAGGCCATATCCGCATTGCGTGGGATTTTCAGTTCGCATCTTTGACAGTTGCCACGTCTTCCAAATCCTTTTTCTTCCAGTTCATCGATTTCCACAGATTTATGTGTACCATCAGCCAGTTCGATGATGAATTTCCCTTTATCAATTTCTTCTGCCACTACATCTGCCGGGTCCACATCATAGAACATCTCTATCATTCTGCGTGCGGTTATGGGCATCACTGTACCTCCACAGTTAAGCCCTATTTTGTAAATGGTGTCCGGGTTTATCTGATGCCTTTTTTCCAGTTCTTTTATGGCCATGGCATCGCAGGGTTTAACACTGACTGCCAATCTGATATCATTTAGATGTTTGCTTATCAAATCCCCAAACATGGTTGGTGCGCAGTGCAGGGAACCGCAGGTTTCAACTATGTCCTCTGAATCTTCAACCAGGATGGGAATACCATCATATACATCATCCCCTCTACTTAAAGTAAGCACACCATCAACCAGTTCCTGATCTAACAAATATTTGAATAAGGCACTTACAGCACCTCCACATTCTCCTCTCTTGGCTATTTCTTCATCCTTTGCTTTGGCAAGTAAAAATTGTGATTCCATTTACATCACCCTATAAATCCAGTCCCAATTTATCTGCAATTTTATGGATAATCTTCACATCATCCATAGCATTTCCTGGAGTTGCGACGATTTTTTTGAATTTTTGAATTTCTCCGGTGGTATTGGTGAAAGATCCTGACTTTTCTGCCCAGCAAGATCCTGGAAGTACCAGATCAGACATCAAAACCGTTTCATTAACGAAATAACCCTGTGTAATTATAAAATCAACATTTTTCAGGTAGTCTTCCATGTAAGAAACTGGATCATCTCCCAATACGTATAAAAGTTTTACTTTTTCCACCATTCCCTTTAGATCATCTTCCCCTAAAGCAGGGAGAATGTTCATAGCTCCTCTTCCATTACAGTCTTCCAGAACTGGCAGAATCTTAGCATTAGACTGTTGGAAAAATTTTAAAACCTTATTAAACTCATTTTTATCTTCTAATTTCCCAATAAGGACTGTGGAAGATTGGTCTAATTTATTCAGAATGTCACTGTCTATTTGTTCCATAATTGATGTTGAAGCTTGAATCTGTAGATATTTTTCCGAGTTGATGCTGGTGAGTGTTTTTTCAGGATAATCAAGTGTTATTATTTCTGCTCCATCATCTTTGGCTAAAATAACTCTTCTTCCAATTAAAGGGTTTTCTTTTAAAATGTCTCCCATAATCAGGATGAAATTGGAGTTTTCCACATCGCTTAGGGTGGCTGTTTCCAGGTCAAAGGTGGTGCTGTTTGGGGAATTGTATCCAATATTTTCAATTTTCAGTTTTTCTGAGAACTTTTTCAGTATTTCATATTCCTGGTTGGTGCAATTTCCTGAGGCAATAATTCCTATTTCATGATTCTCATAGGATTTAAATTGGGAAGCAGCCAGATAAAGAGCCTCTTCCCAGCTTGCCTTTTCAAGACCACCTTTTTTTATTAAAGGATTCTTCAGACGGTTTTCGCCTAGCATTTTAAAGGAATCTCTTCCTTTTTTACAGTTTTTTCCTTCGTTTATGGGATGTCTTTTATATGGATAGGTTCCTACAGCTTCTTGGTCTTTAATTATCAGGTTCACGCCGCATCCTACACTGCAGGAGGGGCAAATGGTATGTGCAACTTTGAACATTTTTTTTCACCTGCCATATTATGATATTGGCATATTAATGATGTTAAATCAAAATCTGAGTAATTTCAGATTGAAAATCTAACTTTTATTTATCTAAGGGCTTTAAAATGATAATAAACGATTAAATGTGGTTTTTTTAATGCAACTTGAATGTTTTTGAATGAATGTTTTTGAAATTAATTCTTGAAATCGTCGTAAACACAGTTTAAATATACTTCAGGAACGGTTTTAATGGTGATTACGTCATTTTTGGTAATGTTTATCAGGTTCATCATGGTTTTCATACATTTTTCCAGAATTAATGGGGAAATTTCATGGGACCTTTTCTCCAAATCCTCAACTTGCTTTTTGCATTCTAAAATACCCTGGACTGCGAATTGAAGTGGCATTTCACCTATCGATTTGAGGGTGCAAACATATTCCATGTTTCCTTCATCTGATTTGATGTATTCAATACTCCAATCCACGTTCAAATTAAGATTACAGCTACGAGGATTTGTATTGGGCCGGATCATTTTGATCTTGTTTATGGAAATATCCACATTTGTATTACTAGTTATCATTTTTATATTACTCCTACTCTGATTAATAATTGCTTAAGTAGTATTACATTTATAAAGGTTTTGGTTATTCAAAATTATTATTAAGCATTTAAAAAGAATAAGTCAATGAAATATTGTTTATTTTATATTAGAAAGACTAAATAATATTTTTATTGTAAAAATAAGTAAGAATGACTCTTTTATTTGCTTTAGTAATAATAATATTCAAAAGAAGTATGGGAAAATTAGGGCGGGGTTTATTGAATGAGGCTTTTATAAATGATTTTGGTCTAAGTTAAAAACAGGAAAAAATATTATTATTCATATACTATTTATTACAAATAAAGGGATGCATTTTTTATCAAAATCAGTTTGAGCGGATGACTTTATAGACTACTCTCATTAAAAAAACCTCAAAAGTTCCTCTAAATTAATTCTTTTCATTTAAATAAATGGGGATTGTAAAGTTAAAGGGTGTTGGACTGTTCATTAAAATTTGAAATTCGTTTATTATGGTTCTTTCACCAAACAAAGATAAATTATGGCAAAGATTGTTTGCAAATATCGCTCAAACGCTAATAACTTTTAGCCCCTGTTAATCGAAAAGATTATATACTTCTTACTACTTCTTTAATGACTAACTGATAGTAATAAAATAAATAATAGTTATATTATTACTGTCGGTTATAACTGTGTATGGCAAACAAATGGAATGCCACCATTTACTGCCAAATTCCTTCCTACAGA
This sequence comes from Methanobacteriaceae archaeon, assembly GCA_013403005.1. Lineage (NCBI taxonomy): Archaea > Methanobacteriati > Methanobacteriota > Methanobacteria > Methanobacteriales > Methanobacteriaceae > Methanobacteriaceae archaeon. The sequence continues at coordinate 13,372 of JACBOA010000007.1, forward strand.
AAAATGGAGACGACTTGTCTCCTTTATTCTTATTAGAAGATCATAGAAGATCATCATAGAAGATCAAATTTCAAATGAAAATAATTAGAGATCGAATGGAAATTTATTAATTGAATTGTACTTAGGTGATTAAATGAATAATATTCAATTTAAATCAAAAAAAAACTAAAAGAGGTTATGATTATGGGTGTTGAAGCTCAAAAAACAGATATTGAAATATTTCCCCACAGATTGTTAGGTTGCAAGACCACGGAAAAACTATTAACTGACCTGAAGGATATTGATGCAGTTAACAGAATAGTTCTCCATGGGAGGAAAATGCCTCCAGAAAACGGAGAAGAACCTAGATTTATCACTATTAAAGGTGAAAAAATAGATTTACATATTAAAACAGGCCGGGTTCTAATTGAAATCACAACTCAGGAAGTAGAAGATCCAGATGAATTCCATGAAAATGTGAGGAATATATGTAGGCGACATTTACCCTTTGGATTCAACCTCACTGAAGGAACTTTCATCCGTAAACAGAAAACAGTCAGTGATAAACTAAAATATGGGGAGAATTTAGATCAAATTCCAGATCAGATGGTGGGATTAACTGATCAGAATGCTTTAATGAGTGAAAGAGCAACAACTATCAAGAAATAAAGGGATTTTTCCTTCAATACCAAACATTTTGTCCATCATTTCCTTCATTTCTCTGAAATAATCTGATTTGATGGACAACAAATTTTTTTTGTTCTTTTTGGACTTATTAGTAAAAAACTATTTTGTGTATATGCTTGTATATAATATTATTTTTTCAATTTTTTTATTATTTTATATTTGAATTCTTTATATTTGTGTCATAAATCAAAACATTTATATTACATTTAGACTATCTAATTTTGTACTACTAAAGTGATATGTAGTATTACAATTTAACTGAAAAAAGGAGTGAAAGTATGAAAGTTGCAATATTAGGAGCCGGTTGTTACAGGACCCATGCTGCCAGCGGAATAACAAATTTCAGCCGAGCCTGTGAAGTAGCAGAACAAGTTGGAAAACCAGAAATAGCCATGACTCATTCAACCATAATTATGGGTGCAGAACTCATGGAACTGGCCGGAGTGGATGAAGTCGTTGTGGCTGACCCTGTATTTGACAATGACTTCAAGGTAATTGATGATTTTGCCTATGAAGATGTCATAGCAGCACACAAAGAAAACCCAGAATCTATAATGCCTCAGATAAGGGAAAAAGTAAACCAAGTGGCTAAAGATCTACCAAAACCACCAAAAGGTGCAATTCACTTCACACATCCTGAAGATTTAGGTTTCGAAGTTACCACAGATGACAACGAGGCTGTGCAGGATGCTGACTGGGTAATGACCTGGTTCCCTAAGGGTGACATGCAGATGGGAATCATAGAAAAATTCGCTGACGACCTCAAAGAGGGCGCAATATTAACTCATGCCTGTACTGTGCCCACCACCATGTTCAAAAATATATTCGATGAACTGAGCAGTCCAGAAATGAATGTGGCCCCTAAAGTTAATGTTTCATCATATCACCCTGGTGCAGTTCCAGAAATGAAAGGACAAGTCTACATTGCTGAAGGATACGCAAACAACGAATCAATAGACCAGCTATTTAACATGGGTCAAAAAGCAAGGGCAAATGCATTCAAATTACCTGCTGAACTTTTAGGTCCAGTTTGTGATATGTGTTCTGCTTTAACTGCCATCACCTATGCCGGAATATTAGGTTACCGAGACTCAGTGATGGATGTACTGGGAGCTCCTGCAGGATTCGCCCAGATGATGGCCAAAGAATCCTTGGAACAGATCACAGCCCTTATGAACACTGCTGGAATCGACCACATGGAAGAAAAACTGGACCCAGGAGCATTACTGGGAACCGCAGATTCCATGAACTTCGGAGCCACAGGAGAAATATTACCAACCATTTTAGAAGCTTTAGAGAAAAGGGCACAATAAACATGCCCTTTCATTATTATTTTTTAAAATTTAAAGCAAAAAAATGGCCAAATTAAAATAAAATCGCACCCCATTATTGGTAAATCAGTATTTACTGGTGAAAGTATTTACTATGAATCATGTTCAGAATAATCCAAGTTTAGAAACTATCTTCAACTTAAAGAAATCCTTTATGTTATCTTAAAAAAGTTTAAAATTCTCATATCATCACATTCTATAAATAATCATTCAATAAAACGGTTTCAGGTGCTAAATTGATAAAAAAAATTATCAGCAAAGCTTTAGCTGAAAAAGAACTAAAAAAAGATGAAGTTTTGGAATTGTTCCAAACAAGACCTTCTGAGGATCTTACCAGAATTTTTGAAGCTGCCAGTCAAATCCGGGACTCAAATAGTCGTATGATTAAATTAACCTCCACTGTACATTTAACCAATGTGTGCACCATAACCCCTAAATGTAAATATTGTGGTTTTGCAGCTAAAACATCTTCGGAAGGGTATTATCATTCTTTTTCAAAAACTGAAGAAGAAATTTCCATGGCTGTTCAATCAATTGAAAAGGCAGGAATTCCACGTGTCAGTTGTTCCGGAGCCCATGGATATAAAGGTCAGCATGCTGTTCGCGCTGCCAGAATTGTGAAAGAAAACACCAACCTTGAATTACTGGTAAATGTCGGCTCAGATCTGAATCAGGAATCCATAAAAAAACTGGCAGATTACCAAACCGACACAGTATGCTGTAATTTGGAAACTATAAATTTAAAACTCTTCAATCATCTGAAACCTGGAGAAAGACTTAAAGACAGATTAATGACATGTAAAATGGTTAACGATATTGGTTTGGAGTTATCATCGGGTTTGTTAATTGGTATAGGTGAATCCTACTTGGATCGGGTGAATCATCTCTTCTTCCTAAAGGAATTCAACACACTGGGTGAAGTACCCATTATGGGATTCAACCCCTACCTGGAGACTCCCATGGAAAATCATCCTCCGTGTTCCCTAATTGAGCAAATGAAGACTGTTGCCATTACCAGATTGATCTTCAATAACCTGAGAATCACAGTTCCCACACCCACAATTGGTCCAGAAAATGTGAAGTATTCCCTGATGGCAGGGGCGGATAATGTGGCAACAGTTATACCAGATAACTATCCCCTGGATGTTAAAGGAGTGGGTTCTCCCACATTTGGAAACCTTAAAGAAGTCGTAAAGACCATTAAGGAGCTCGGACTCAACCCTCAAATAAATGAAATCCTCTGCCCGGTTAAGGAAGTGGGGATAACTTAAATTTAACAATCAAATTTAGGAAATTTAGGAATATAATTTTTAATGACCATGATGTATAATGATGGATGGAATTCATGAATAATAATTCACGAATAATTAATCTATAACTTGGAATTACAATTTAAAGGTAGGTTGTAACATTATGAACTTCGAAGAATCTGTTAAAAACGCCTATCAGGAATCCATTAATGATGAACGCTTCGGAGACACAGAAGACGAATTAATTGCCCTTCGCAATCATATCAGATCCTGTAAAAGGATTGTGGTTCCTAACAAAAACACGGTGAAAACTTCCGCCATAAACGAAGTTTTAATAAAATTTAATTTACCCAGTGCCGAGCACATGTGCATTCACACCAACTCTGCAGACCTATCACGAACTCCTGCAATTACCAAAGCCTTACTGGCCCTTGATATATGTGACTGTGACCTGGTCATTGCCAGGGGACGGCTGGGAGTACCAGGTTCCGGATCATTACTGGTAATAATGGATAAAAAGGGCAGGATATTATCCGCTGCCACTTCACCATCTCATATCCTTCATGGTAAAGATGTACGGGATGCAGTAAAAGATGAAATAACTGAGGCACTTTTGAGAATCGGTTTTTCGGTGGTGGAATGATCATTAAGGAAAGGGGAATCACAGAAGAAGTTTTTACCATGTATTCAGGAATAGAAGTCGGAGAAATAGTTAACCGAATAACGGATATTAAAGCTGAGGCCACTCTGGGGTGGGTTAAGTCACTGGATGTGGAGGTTCAGGAGACAGTGATTGTAGGAGCCTACATCACTGGAATGAAACTGGCTGACCAATTCAAGAAATTTTCAAAGGTCACAGTTATTGACATTCAACCCCACCTAGCACACCTTCTAGGAGATGGTGTTGAGTTTTCTGATGACTTAACCAGGATCAGAAAAGCTGATCTGGTAATGGACACCACAGGTTTAGGGGGTTTAAGCCCGGAAACTGTTCGAGAGTATGTTAATTCTGATGTTCCCATATTCCTGGCAGAGGACCCCACCTCTGATGGAAGCGACCACCGAATTATGAAGAAAAGTAACATAAAGCACAGAATTAATGTTTCTACTTCTAAATACAAGGGAATTTTAAAAACAGGAGGGTTGAACACTAAAACTTCCGGGACCATGACTCTAACCATGGAACTTCTCAGAAAAAGCCTGGATGATGTTTTAGAAAGTAGCGGAGTTCTATATGGTGTGGCTGGTATGAATTTCTATGAAGGGGTTCTTTTCAAAGAAAAAGATCATAAAAAATTTCTATCCCTCCTCCAGGAACCTGCATTAATACTATCTGCACTTCAACCCTTATCCTCAGATGGGATTATTGAGAAATATCTCCGGAAAATAAATTCAAGGGTGGAAGATGTTAGCATCTGAATTATTCCAGTCACTTGAAAAAAAGGTTCCTCTCAAACTGGCCCTAAAGGATGATAAAGTAGGATTCATAGGCCCCGGCCTTCCGAGTGAAATTGAGGTGGAAAAAGTAGAAGTAATTTTAGATGTGCTTCCAGAAACTGATCTGGAAAGTAGGGAAGTGGACCTCCTGGTTTGTCACCATCCACCACTCTTTCCTCCAACTATTCCCACTTACATCATCCATTCCAATTGGGATATTGTCCAGGGCGGAGCCAACGACGCCCTGGCCCACTCCCTAAAACTAAAAGCTTCCCATGTTTTAGAAGATGAAACCGGAATAGGAAGGATTTGTGAAACAGATTGCAGCCTTGATGATTTCACGAAAAATGTATTTGATTCCATTGATGTAGATTATATTCGAATTGTTCCAGGGAACAATAATCGAATAAAAAAAGTAGCCTTAATATCAGGTTTTGGTTTAAATCCTCATTATATAAAACTTGCCAGTGAAAAAGGAGCAGATTTATTATTATCAGGGGATCTCACTCATCCTGGAAGCATACTTGCCCGGAAATTAGGCATTAATCTGGTGGATGCTACTCACCAGGCCACAGAAATTCCAGGGTTAATCAAACTTTGCCAGATATTCAGTGACTTGGGAGTAAAAGCCCATTTAAATTTCTCTGAAATGCCCTGGAAAACTCATTTAAAATCCAAAGATAATTTATAGGGTAATTAAAACTCTAATTGTTATATTGGAATAGTTTAATTAAAAATTTTAAACACTTTAAAGAGGTGAAATAAGAAAACCATGTAGTAATACTATTTTAAGACAAAGTATTTATAGTACTTAGTACTAATAAAACTTTGGAGAGGTTTTGCCTCATCACACCTCCTCCAAAAGTCAATAGAAGGATTTAATACCTTTAGGTAGAAAAATCCGGATATTGTATGAATGGTAGGGCATCTGAAGATTAAAAAAAACATTTTTCGCTCAAATGTATCACAATATTTAGATGCCCTGCAGTTCTATTTCTGTTGTTCATAGTACTTAAATTAACATTCTCTTAACTTATCCTTAGTCCGAGTATCTGAAATATACCTAGAATATTCCTGAAATAATAATAACTACAAATAATGACTGCAACCACAATTTTGAAACATGATATCACTCCAGTTTTCAAAGAAAGGATATATAAAGATTTTAAGAATTAGATTAAGATTATTATTAAATATGTTTGAGTTAAATAGTTTTAAATTTTTTTCAAGACGGGCTTATGAGGGTGTTATATGAGAATAGAAGAAATTGAAAATAACAAGGTTCCAGAGGGCCATGTGACTCTAGTTGGCTTGGGAAGACTGGGCATACGTACCGGACTTAACCTGGTTCAAACCCACCGGGGAGGTCCTCAAACAATAACTGCCATTGATTCCCAGAAAATCTCACAAGGGGATGTAATCTTCAGAATCCTGGGAGGAAAACTGGGACAATACAAAGTGGATCTTTTACGTGAATTCAGAGGAATTAAAGAGGTAATACCCATCCGCGAAGACATTAACCTGACAAATTTAGGTTTAATCAAGGGAGATGTGGTTTGTGTGGAAATAGCCGGGGGAAATACCATACCTACCACGGCAGCCATCATAAAAAAGGCCCATATGATTGGTGCCACTACCATAAGCACGGCGGGAGTATTTGGTGTAGGGGAAGAGGAAATAGAAGTACTGGAGATTTCCCAAGCAGATTCGAATAATCCGGTTGTCAATGAGTTAAAACAGGCTGGAATTGAAGAAAACCACACCATCATAACCACGGGAAAGTTCATAAAAGACCCGGAACCAGTAACTCCCTATGTACTGCAGGAAATTGCTGATATAATGACTAAGGAAATCTTAAAATCCTTAAAGATGAGGAAATGAAAGGAATGAATTATTGGAAATAATTATTCAGTAAATTTGTATTAGAGGGAATTCAATGACTCTGAAAATTGCCACAGCCGAGTGTTTCACCCATGGAATAGTAGCCCGCGAAATACATGCCTGGGCCCAGGGTTATCAGGGAGAATTCGGTCCAAATGTACTGAAGCCAGATAGCATAGATAAACTCCAAGGTGAGGTCCTGCTTCTGTGTGGACTGTTCATTCCCACACTCAGTGCACTTAAAACAGTTCTGAAGGTTGATGCTCCTGAACCTGCTGAATTGAAGAGAGGAATAAAGGTTTACTATGAAGAAGAGGATCAGGAGGTGGCAGTATTAATGGCTCAAGCTGTTAAAGACATATCAGGGGCGGATATAGGTATCGGAACCACCGCTGGGATTGGTAAGGGAGGAATTGCCATAGCGGGCGATGAATTCACAGTTCGAGCTACTTCTGATGTATACGCAGATCTGCTAATGCCTGACTCAGAGCAGCTTCTTTTGAGACAGAAATCCGGTGTAGAAAAAACCTTGCTTCTTCTGGAAGAGATTTTAGCTCCTGAATAACTTTTAGTACAGAATAATTTGATGAAAGTCAAAATCGGAAAAAAATAATCTAATCTGTTAAATCTTTCTTATAAGATTCCCAGTTCCTAATATTCTATAATAAGCTATATTCAAATAAAATAATATTATTATGTCTAAAATCAGTTCAGAACTTTTTTCCCAGTTAAAAAAAACTCTATTGGGCAGATTAAGATTTTAGAATTTTTTTGTTTTTTTGGGAACTGAAAGTTAATGGGTGGTGAACTCTTCATCAAAATTTCATCATTCAATAGTATCTTTCACCAAACAAATACAAATTAGGGCAAAGATTGTTTTCAAATATCGCTTAACTCCCAAAACTTTACAACTTCTTATTTTATAATCCCTAAAATTTCACTATTTTTTATAATTATATGGTCGTCTTATTAATCTCAAATCTGCAAATTTTAGGGTTAATAAAAGATTGAATTGTTTAAAACAATTTATTTGGTTTAATCAGGTTTTTTAGAGATTCTTACAAGTTTCTATTTGTATTTAGATTTAATTTTCAATCAACATGTTATTACTTTCAACCCTATTTTCCCGGTCAAAGTAATAATACAGTGTAGATCGAAAGTATTATATTAAATGATTTGGTTACACTAGAAAGAGTGAAATAGATTTAGAATAGTATCAATCTTTATTAAAAATGGGAGTTACGATTATGCATCATAAATTTGTTATTTTTCCATTCACTGCCATGGTGGGTCATGACATACTCAAAAAAGCTCTTCTAATCAATGCCATTGATCCATCAATTGGGGGAGTACTAATAAAAGGAGACAAGGGAACTGGAAAATCCACTTTCGTGCGTTCACTATCCTATTTACTGCCCCAGATAGAAATTGTGAAGGGGTGTGCTTTTAACTGCCATCCCTCTGATTTGAAGTTAATGTGTGCTTCTTGTCAGGAAAAATACAAAGAAAAAGGAACTCTTCCCTCAGTTTCCAAGAGAATGGAAATAGTGGACCTCCCCATATCTGCCACTGAAGACATGGTAATTGGAACCATAAACATTAAAAAAGTTTTAAAAGACGGTGTTAAAGCGTTAGAGCCAGGTATTCTGGCAAGGGCAAATAGAAACATCCTCTACATCGATGAGGTGAACCTACTTGATGATCACCTGGTAAACGTGTTACTGGATTCTGCAGCCATGGGTGTGAACCTGGTGGAACGAGAGGGAATATCCATCTACCATCCCTCCAGATTTATCTTGGTCGGGACCATGAACCCTGAAGAAGGAGATCTGCGCCCGCAAATACTGGACAGATTCGGCTTGTCAGTTGAGGTCAGAGCCCTGGAATCAAAGGAAGAACGTCTTAAAATAATGCAGTACCGTAGAGAATTTGACCAGGATCCCTGGAAATTTGAACAGAAATTCAAATCACGTCAGGAACAACTGCAGGATGTCATTATAAATGCCCAAGAAATTCTACCCCAAGTCAAAGTTTCAAAGGAAATGATGGAGAAAATAGTGGAAATCACCACCAGCCTGGGTATAAAAACCCATCGAGCAGATATCGTCATGGAAAAAACATCCCGCGCTCTGGCAGCACTGGATGGAAGGCGCGAAGTAATCGAAGAAGACCTGAAAGAGGCAGCTTTAATGGCATTAACCCACCGGATGAAACAGTTACCATTCCAGAAGGATGAACCCCTCACCCCGGAGACCATTGAAAACCTGATACAGGGCGAACCTCCAGAAGAAGTTTTTGAAATTAATCGTGAGCGACAGCTGAAAAAGGATATCACCCGTCAGGAGGCCATGGGGGCAGTGCAGGGTAAAAACAGTTCCAAGGTCACAGGAAAAAGGGGAATGTACTTGAAGGCCAGGGATAGTAAAAAACCCACCAGCGTGGCAGTAGATGCCACTGTGCGCAAGGCAGCTCGGGAAAATAGTATTGGAGTCAAAGGAGAGTTGGTAATATTACCAGAGCATGTTATGGAAAAGGTCCGGGTCAGCAAGGGTGAATCCCTTTACATCATACTACTTGATTCATCATCTTCCATGAGCCTGGATAAAAAAATCGGGTTTGCTAAAAGCCTTTCCTGGCTCCTTCTCAAAGAATCTTACGAAAAAAAGAACCGTGTAGCTCTTTTATCCTTCCGGGGAGATGAGGCCGAGATTTTATCTCCACCCACCCGTGATGTGAATAAAATTGAAGAATCCCTGGAGAACCTGCCCACCGGAGGAAAAACACCACTTACTCCTGCCATTTATCAGGCCCTGGAAATGGCAAAACTGGAGAAAAAAGCAACCCCCACTTTGATTATAATTTCAGATGGCAGAGGGAACGTTTTCCTGGAGGATAATCTGGAAACAGATATCAAACTGATTTCTGAAATGATTGAAGGAGTAAATCTGGTATTTGTCAATGCCGAAACCAGAAATAGGAGCATAGGTGTTCTGGAGGATATTTCCACCACTCTAACCGCTGCACATTTTTATCTGGATGAAGTGGTGTGAAAGTATAAATGCAATCTTAAAGATTTACTGGACTTTAGATGGCCTTTGGAAATGATAAAACAGAATAAAACTAAAAAACTGAATAAAATCCACTAAAAATAAAAATGGAGATAAATATGAATCTACAAAAGTTTACCACCCGAGACCTGGCTTTTATTGGTATGATAATTGCTTTAATGTTCATTGTGCAGACCGTAACCATTCTGGGCATCTCTGCCCTAACACCCATAGAACCAGCTAAATCAGTGGCCTCAGCATTCTTTGTAAGCATTGTGATTGCCATTGGACTGGCTAAAGTAGGGAAGATAGGCACATTCACCATTATTGGTGTGGTTAATGGGATAATATGCGGCTTTATCATGCCTGCATTTTTACCACTGCTTCCCACCACCATTCTGGGAGGATTAGCAGCTGATGCAGTGACTAAGATCAAATTCAGCCAATACGGTTCCAGAAATTCTTTAATTGCAGCCTGCGGAGTTAACCAGTTTGTGGAAACCCTGGTGATCCTCACTGTCCCCTTTTTATTCGGATTTTCACAGAACATCCTCACCCCTACCCTGATACTGGTTTCTGCACTCATCACCACCACCCTGGGTGCCCTGGGAGGCTGGGTTGGTTCTAGGATAGTTAAGGAACTCAAAAAAGCAGGGGCGATTGGCGAGTGATCCTGGAGAGTCTTTTTTCACCATTCACCACAGATATAAATGAAGTAGACTCCATGGTGCACCGGCTGGACCCCCGCACCAAAATGGGACTTCTTCTAGGTGTAACTCTCCTATCAGTATATATGGAAAACATAATCCTGCTTTTAACACTGGAAATATTGTTGCTATTATTAGCGATTATCTCCAGAACCTTTCGCAGCATGATACGATTTCTTTTACTTTTTTTCATCTTTGGCTTAATAGCTGTGGTGGCACTGGCTTTAATAACCGGAAATTTCAACTATTCTCTGGTGTCATTCAGTCCCTTTTTCGCCCGTTTCGGGGTGATGATCACTGCTGGACTGTTATTCGCCTTAACCACATCTCCCAACAACCTGGCCCAGGCCCTGGAAAAGATGCGCTTTCCCCCAGCTTTAAGTTTCACCCTCACCATTACCCTCCGTTACATCCCCACCCTGGCCCGGGAAGCCGCTGCCATAATGAACGCCCTGAAGCTGCGGGGAATAAACCTGACCGCCTGGGACATCATCCGCAGACCATCTTACTTTTACCGGGGAATAATAATCCCCTTATTAATTCGCACCCTTAAACTATCAGATGAAATCGCCATCGCCGCTGAAAGTCGCGGATTTAAAGGTGGAGAAGGACGATCCAGTTTGAAGACACTAAAAATAGGGGCTAACGACCTATTGTTCGCATTTTTCATTGCATCAGCCGCCTTTTCTCTGCTTTTAATAGATAAATCATCTTTATTAGCAATACCTGGGGGCTGATACCATAGCTGAAGTTACAGTCAGTAATTTAACTTACCGTTACCCTCATAGCAAGCAGCCAGTCCTTAAAGATGTTAACTTCAAAGTCAGAAAGGGTGAATTCATCTTTATCACAGGAAGAAGTGGCTGTGGCAAGTCCACCCTGGCCCGAACACTCAACGGAACCATACCCCATATACTGGAGGGGGAAATGAGAGGCGAGGTCATAATTAAGGATAAAAACACTAAGGATTATCATGTTTCAGAAATTGCTCCATATTTGGGGTTTATTTTTCAAAATCCGGAGTCGCAATTTTTCACTCTACGCGTGGAGGATGAGGTGGCATTTGGCCCGGAGAACCTGGGATTGAATCCAGATGAGATTCATGAAAGGGTTACTGAGGCTCTGAAATATGTGAACATGCCCAGTTTCAGAAAACGTAACGTATTCAACCTTTCTGAAGGTCAGAAGCAGAGAGTAGCCGTAGCAGCCAACCTGGCACTTAATCCAGAGGTACTGGTACTGGATGAACCCACCTCCAACCTGGATCCCCAGGGAGCCTTCGAACTTTTCCAGGTGCTTGAAAAACTGGAAAAAACAGGTAAAACAATTATACTAATCGACCACCGCACCCATTATGCCAGAAAACTCGCAGACCGGATTTTAATCATGGAAGATGGTAAAATCGTAAAGGAAGGAGGCCCTGAACTTTTAGATGATCCCCTTCTACGGGAAAAACATGGAATAAGGAATCCAAAACCGCCATCCACTTACAAATATCACTTGGAGGATGAAAATCATCAAAAAATGGGAAAAGCTGAAAATACGGTTCTTGAAGTAAAAAATATCACTTATCAGTATGGAAACGGATTCAGAATAGGGGATGTGTCATTTTCTCTGTTCGAAAAAGAGGTTCTGGGTATAAAAGGAGCTAATGGTTCGGGTAAGACCACCCTGGCCAAATTATTGGCCGGACTCATCAAACCATCCCAGGGAGAAATAAAATTTTCTCAGAACAGTAAAAAACTGCCTGTTGCCAGGAAACTGGGTATGGTTCTTCAAAATCCTGATCATCAGCTGTTCATGGACAGTGTATACACGGAACTATCCTTTGGATTACCCGAGTTAGGATTTAGCTCTCAGCAAATTAAGGAGCAAGTTGAAGAAGTTATAGATTCCATGAATCTCAAAAAACTTAAAAATAGACATCCTCACTCTCTGAGTGGCGGTGAAAAGCAGAGAACACTAATATCTGCTTTAATGACTCGCAAACCTCAGATTTTAATCCTGGATGAGCCCACCACAGGGATGGATAACTATCATATGAAACAGCTGGTAAAAGAAATTAAAAATCTCAGAAAAACAGGAATGGCAGTGATTTTAATTTCCCATGATCAGGAATTCATACAAAAAGCAGCCACTAGAGTCATCACAATTTCCCATGGTCAGATCACCGATGATAAATACATGCATCAATTCACATAGGTGATAATGGATTAAATCAAACATGTAAGTTATTATAAAGGTTTTATTAAAAATTGAAAGGATAATTTGACTATCAAAGGTAGAAATCGGGGATTTATTAGAATATAAAAAGATTTAAATGAATGATTGAGATGAATCAAGGTTAATTTAATTCAAATTAATATTCTGAAGTTATGGATTAAATGGAAAATTAGAGGTATACTATATGAAAAAGATTCTGGCTCTAACCACCATTAACAACACTCTATCACTGAAGGATGCAGTGGAGAAAATTAAAAAGGAACATGGAGAACTGGTAAAAATAAGAAAGGTCTACCTGGAAGAATACGAGGATCCCACCATCTCCCTGGAGGATATTGAAAAAAGCATCAAACAATCGGACATTATCCTGGTTGACATCCGGGGAGATATTCGTCTAGCCAGAGAATTACCTAAGCTCCTGGATGGTAAAGATAAAACCGTGGTGGTAACGGTGTGGGGCAGTCCCCAGATCCTGGCCATGACCAAAATGGGTAATTTTAATGGTCAGGAAGTCATAAAAACCTTCCAAGCCCACGACATGGATCTGGATCATATTATCCGCTACCAGAAGCAGGATGAATTGCCAGGAAAGATGGATGAACTACTGGAAGATGAAGTCCGCCAAGATATGGAACTATGGCTCCAGTCCCTGGAATACTATGGGCAGAATGACTCAGAAAACCTTAAAAATTTCATATTATTCCTTTTAAAAAATTTTGCTGGTGTTGAAGGTCTGGGAGAGATTCCTCCCGCCATAGAACAACCCCTCTACGGTTTATACCTTCCTTATCAGGGCATCTACCAGGATATGGAGGAATATAAAAGGAGAATAAGATTCGATGATGAACTGCCCACGGTGGGTGTGCTGTTTTACGGGGGGATGCACTTTGATGACACCCGACCTCTGGCAGATGCACTCTTCGAACACCTCAGAGGGGATGCCAATGTCCTGGTGGTTTTCTCCCATGTGGAAAAGAACATCACTGCCATCAACGAGTACCTTAAAGATATCGATCTTTTCGTGAACTTGCAGTACTTCCAGATCAACGGAGGACCCATGGGTGGAAGTCCAGAACCCACTCTGAAATTCTTCCAGAAAGTGGATGTTCCCTACCTCCTGAGCCTCCGTGGATACGAGACTGATGTGCATCAATGGCAGTCTGGTGAGCATGATCTCAGTCCCCTGGAAATTATTCTGGGAGTGACCATGCCTGAGCTGGATGGTGCCATTGAACCATTATTCACTGCAGGCCTGGAAACCATCCAGGATCCGGAAATGGGCCGGGTGAAGATCATCAAAGTCCTCCCGGACCGGATGGAAAAACAGGCGCAAAGGATCCGCAAATGGCTGAGTCTCAGGAAGAAAGAAAATAAAGATAAAAAAATAGCCATACTCACCTATAATTACCCCCCTGGTGAGGAGAACCTGGCAGGATCCGGATACCTGGATGTGTTTGCCAGTATGGAGATATTCCTAAAGCAACTCCAGGAGAATGGCTACCACTTTGATCTGCCTGATGAGAAACTCAAGGATTTATTCCTGAAAGAAGGAATCTTAAACAGCCCCAAATATCACCAGAAAACCGGGATAAAGATCCGGAAGGATGAATACATATCATGGTTCTTAAAACTCCCTGAAGATGTTCAGGTAATGGTAAAAAATCATTGGGGTGAACCCCCAGGAGATATTATGGTAGAGGGCGATAGAATCATCCTACCTGGAATAAATCTGGGCAACATTTTCTTAGGGGTGCAGCCCAGCCGGGGAGTGCATGAAAACCCGGAAGATGCCTACCATGATAAGGAATTACCACCACACCACCAATACTTGGCATACTACTATTATCTGGAACATGTCTATGGGGCTGATGCACTCCTTCACTTCGGGATGCACGGAACCCTGGAATTCACTCCAGGAAAACAGGTGGGACTATCATCATCCTGCTTCCCTGACCTGCTAATCGGAACACTACCCCACATCTACTATTACTGGGTGGGAAACACCTCAGAATCTACTATAGCCAAGAGGAGATCCTATGCCCAATGCATATCCCATGCATCACCACCCATGAAGAGCTCAGGACTATATGAGGATTACCTGAACCTGGAAGAACTCCTAAACCAGTACCAGGAAAATAAAGATGAGAAAACCCTTAAAATAATAGAAGAGATGGCTGAAAAACTCCACCTGCCCCTAAGTGCGGATGAAATCTCAAAGGAACTCTACCGAATGAAAAAAAGACTAATACCTCATGGCCTGCACGTCTTAGATTATAAACCTAACCAGGAACAACTTACAGACTATCTTCTAGGAGTTTTAAGAATAGAACGCCAATATCCGTCCATATTGAAACTGGTTGCTGAGGCTATTGAAGAAGATGAGACAGAAAAAACACAACAAACTAGGATAAATGAGTCCCAACTTGAAGATGAGGCAAAAATAGTCATTAAATCATTAATTAAAGAAAATTCATTAAGCAAGGTAAGTTCCAGGTTAGAAGACACCTTAGAAGAGAACGCCTCAGGTAAAGGAGAACCTCAGACTAAAGGAAATATCCTTCCCCATCTTCCCGACGGGTATGTGGAATATGTGCAGGGAATAATCGCCAATATAGATGGTTCCCAGGAATCTCAGGGTTTATTAAAGGCTCTTGAAGGGCGATACATCACACCCTGCCGTGGAGGGGATCCTATCCGGGATCCAGATGTGTATCCCACGGGGAGGGCCATGTATGCCTTTGATCCCCGGCAGATACCTACAGTGGCTGCTGAAAGCCGGGGGCAGATGGCAGCAGAACTCTTAATAAAATCTTACCTGGAAGAACATGGTACTTATCCAGAGAGGGTGGGAATAGTATTGTGGGGTTTTGAAACCCTTAAAACCGGAGGAGACACCATCGCCACCATCCTGGCTCTATTGGGAATGCGTATCAAACACCAGAAAGGGGCCTGGTTTAAGAACATAGAGGTGATACCTTTAGAAGAACTGGGAAGGCCCAGAATCGATGTAACTATTACTATATGCGGTATATTCAGGGATACTCTGGCCACCCATATTGACTTTATCAACCGGGCAGTTCGCAGGGTAACCCGACTGGAAGAATCCCCGGAAGATAATTATCCACGTAAACATTACCTTGAGGATTCTGAAAAGCTGGGTGATCTGGCTATGGCCCGTATCTTCGGACCAGCACCCACAGAGTACGCCACCAGCATGCGCACCCGGGTGGAGAATGGGAACTGGGAGGAGGAAGAAGAACTGGTGGAAAACTACCAGGAAAGCATGCAATACGCCTACCAGGAAGGAACCATCACCGAGAGCGCAGAGGCATTCAACCGTGCCATTTCACAGGTGGACCTGGTCACCCAGGAAAGGGACAACACAGAATACGAGGTAACCGACCTGGACCATTACTACGAATTTTTAGGTGGACTGGCCAGAACCATAGAAAGTAAGCGGGGTGAAAAGGCAGATATAATGGTGGTGGACTCCACTGAAGAGGAAGTGAGGGTGGAAGGATTATCCCAGACCATCCAGAGAGCCAGTCGCACTCGACTGTTAAACCCGGCCTGGGTTGATGGGATGCTTAACCATGAATTCCACGGGGCACAGAAGATACAGAACAGCCTGGAATACCTCCTGGGATTCGCAGCCACCACTGGACAGGTTGAAAATTGGTTATTCGATGAAGCCGCTGACAAACTCTTATTTGATGAAAAGATGAGGAAAAGAATACAAGAAAACAATCCTTATGCTGCGGTGAAAATGGGAGAAACATTGCTTGAAACTGAACGACGCGGATACTGGGAGGCAGATGAAGAGAAAATAAAAGAGTTAAGGAATCTGGTGGTGGAGATGGATGCAGAAGTGGAATAATGGTGACGAAGGATAGGATATTAATATAAACAAATAAAAATCTATTTTTTCCCTGATCGCATATTCTCGCTTTCTTCTTCCAGAATGTGTAACATTTGATGATACTTTTCTTCACCAAGAGTATGCAGTAATCTATGTTGGCAGTTTTCATGAACCAAGTGTAAGAGATTATGGTAGGTTTCTACCCCTAC
Organism: Methanobacteriaceae archaeon; assembly: GCA_013403005.1. Taxonomy (NCBI): domain Archaea; kingdom Methanobacteriati; phylum Methanobacteriota; class Methanobacteria; order Methanobacteriales; family Methanobacteriaceae; species Methanobacteriaceae archaeon. The sequence continues at coordinate 29,982 of JACBOA010000007.1, forward strand.
AGCGTGAAGGATCTCATGATATGCTTCTTCCACAGTTAACTTAACCCTTATATTCATACCATTAGTTTTTAGACGGTGCAGGAGAGCCGCAGCTTTAGGTATTTTTAGATGAGCTCTTTTAATTGTTTCCGGGTCATTAAATATGTCTGCAGGGGTGCCCTGTTGTATGATTTCACCTTCATGCAGCACGAAGATCTTATTTGCGAATTCAATTACCATCTCCACATCATGGGAGGAAATGATAATACTCATACCTTTCTGATTCAAGTCATAAAGGATTTCCATTACCTGTTCCACTCCACGGGGGTCCAGGCCAGTGGTGGGTTCATCCAGTACCATGATATCCGGTTGCATGGCCAGTATACCGGCAATGGCCACTCTCTTCTTCTGACCCCCACTCAAATGGTGGGGGGCTTTTCCACGTTCTTCTAGCATTCCCACTGCAGATAATGATTCTTCAACTCTCTTTTCCACCTCTTCATCAGAAAGTCCCAAATTCATTGGTCCAAAGGCCACATCCTCTTCCACAGTGGGTGAGAAAAGCTGATCATCCGGGTTCTGGAACACCATACCCACTTTCTGCCGGATTTTAATCAGATCATTCTTTTTGTAACTGGCAGGTTTTCCATCTATTTTTATCAAACCAGAAGTGGGTCTTAAAATCCCGTTAAAATGGGAAAATAAGGTTGATTTACCAGCCCCATTGGAGCCTATAATGGCAGCTCTTTCTCCCTCCATTATTTCCAGGTTTATATTATTTAGTGCAACGGTTCCATCTGGATAGGTGAAACACATGTTTTCAGTTTGTATAATTGGTCTGGGCATCTACTATCCCTCAGTTAATAAAACATTCATGGTTCAGATTTATTATTAAGGACATATTATAGGATTCTAGAATTATATTCTTAAAATTTAAACATGGTAAGATATTGCAGGGAAATTATGAAAATTATGGTAATTGATAGTAGTGTATAGTCTTTATAATCTATTTTACTTTTAGCCTTGTAAATACGCGTGTTTTCTGAATATCCCCGACACACCATACTTATATATACAGTTTCTCCCTGTTCAAAGGCCCGGATGAACATCATGGTTATGGTTTCACCCACCTTCTTCAACCTCCATTTATAGGGGGTTTTCTTGTTGAAGATGTCAAAGCAACGGGTTGACTGGGCATTTAAGATGTTCATCAGTTGGTCATAGAAAAAGAATAGGTAGCGCACGGTGAGGTTCAGGAGCATGGCTAACTGGTAGGGTACTCCTAGTTTCTGGGCAGAGGCCACCAGATCCTGCATGGAAGTGGATGAGGATAAAAATACAATGGAAGTAACTGAAACCGTAACTCTGAAGAGGAGTAAGGTTCCGAAGAATAATCCATAATCAGTAATATGTAAAAGGCCATATGGGCCCGTCCAGATAACATTCCCTGGCTGGAAGAAAGGCTGAATCATGGCCACAAACCCTCCGAAGGGGATGACCAGAGCTATACGCTTCAAAGCATATTTAGGGGATACATTGGATAATGAAATGAGAAATAAAAGGTAAACTTCCATTAGAGCCAAAATTATGAGATTAGTGCTAGTAACGGCATATATAATGATTAACATGGCAGATATGAGTTTTATTCTACCATCTAAATTGTTCATGAAGCTTTCTTTCCGGGCTTCTCTATCGATTTCAGCTAATCCCTTCATAAAATCTCTCAGTGTAAATATAGCTTATTTTATTATATAAAAACTATAATTCTTTTCCTAAAAAAGTAAATTAAGAGCTTATAAAAGCTCTTCTTGTCTAGTTATTCCTTTTCATTTCCATTCTTTTTGGCAAGAACTTTAGCCAGTCCCAGCGCCACTAAGAGTACCAGTATAGTACCAACCACTAAAGCAATAACTCCACCCAGTGGATTCTCCTCCATTCCAGGTATGGCGTAGTCTGGTAGGGGGGATTGCATTACTGGTTCAGATTCTGGAACTTCCAGACTTTCTGCTGTACTTTCCAGTCCGTCTGGGTTGCTTGAGGCCAGGAAAGGAGCTATAATGGCGATGATCAGGGCGATAGCTAGACCACCTATTAATAGGTTACGATTTGCGGTGCTCATTCTACCACCTCCTGTTTTTTGCCACTTACCCATGCTGGTACCAGATCCGGCCTTACACTGTCAATACCCAGAATTACCACTACGGTGATAACACCTTCAATACATCCTATCACAGCATGATAAAGTCCCATGAAGATCAGTCCTTCAACCAGGGGGAATGTACCTGCTATAGCCATTTCAATGGCACATGCAATTGCCGCCAGGAATATTGAAGCCCATGCCGCAATGAAAATTGCCGGTATCCTTCCAATTCCTTTCAGTGCCTTGTAAGCATAGAATCCTACAAAACCACCTATAACTCCCATATTAACGATGTTTGCTCCGAGAGCAGTCATTCCACCGTCTCCGAATATTAACCCTTGCAGTATGAGTACTATGGATAAAACCAGCACTGCTGCCCAGGGGCTGACGAATAAAATCGCTATCAATGCTGCACCAACCATGTGTCCACTGGTTCCCCATGGTATGGGTATGTTCAGTGCTTGTATGGCAAATATACCTGCAGCTAAAACAGCCAAAAGCGGTACGTTTCTTTCATCCAGGTTTTCCCTAGCCCATTTCAGTGAATATCCAATAGCTATAATGGCAATGATCCAGTAAATTGGCCAGGTCCAACCTAAAAAACCATCTGGTATATGCATTGTTTACCTCCGAATTTTTTTTTAATTTAAAGCTTTTTTAAGTATTGATCATTTTCCTGATTTGAGATTTGTCTGATAATACTTGGAAAAAGCCTTTATCCATGTTTATTATAATTGCCAACAAACATATTATAAGCTTTTCCATAAGTATTACTATTTCTAATTTTAAAGTCTTTATAGTAATAACATTGGTTTACATCAATTTTTTTTAACAGTTTATAGATTTTTTTTTAAAAAAATGAGGTTTTTTATACCCTATAATAGTTTCTGGATATTTAATATTTGGTTTTGTTAAACTTAATCTATTAAAAAGGGTTCATTTTTGTCTAAATAATATTTCATAAATTATTTTTATTAATAATTTTGTTCTTAGATCTTAAAAACATTCCAACAATACATCCGGTCATGGTCATGATCCCTTCAAATATACCAAGTACTGCTGCAGTCATGGTCATGGAAATAATTCCTTCTACCAGTGGAAAGGTACCTGCCATCCACATCTCCAGGGCAACTGCTGCGGCCACTACAACTAAAGATACTAATCCTGCCAAAAAGCCACCAATCACCACCCTTGGAGTCTTACCTAAAGGTTTGGCGAATTTGTAGACGTAGAAACCTGTAAAACCACCTATGACTCCTATATTAATAAGATTTGCCCCTAAAGTTGTTAAACCTCCATCTCCAAATATCAAACCCTGTACTATTAACACTGGTGTCATAACCAGGACTGCTCCCCAGGGGCTTCGAAGTATTATGGCTACCAGGGCAGCTCCAAGGAGTTGAATGCTGGTTCCAAAGGGAACAGGGATGTTAACTGCTTCTATGAAAAAAACAAATAATGGTAAGGCAAAAACTACAAAGATTAGATAGGTGAAAATCTTCCTAATGTTCGTTTTTTCTTTTTCAAGCTTAATTAAGCATTCAACAACCCATTTGATGGTGAAAGCCCAGGCTAAAAACATCAAAATTGTGTATATTGCGCACTGCCACAGGGGTATAAAACCATCAGGAATATGCACTAAACCACCTCGTTATTCATAAATTATAATAAAATTTGATAAATATATTTAATTTTTTTCCAATTGATTTTTCTCTCAAAATAATGCTTAATATATGGAATTAATCAAGATTCATTAGAGATTTATAATCCTCATCATTTCATTCCCACCTTTGCGGAACCGATAATCCACTTTTTCTATGTAAACTTTGCCTGAATGTGCAATATCTTCTTTGATCATATCTACAAATTCTGATCTCTTCCCATTTCCCTCCAGATTAACCAGAGGGTAGATGCGCACCTCTCCCATGGTCACCCGCAGCATTTCACCAACAGAATCAAGGTGAAACTGGTAATCCAGACGATCATCATATAGAAATAGCAGATGGGAGCATAAAGTGAGTGAAAACTGCTCATCTTTAAAGGGAAGATTGGGCAGTTTACCCTCCACATACCTTAAACCCTGGTATTTTTCATAATCATCAATAAACTCCCTGCAAGCCAGCATTCTCTCTTCAACCATTTTCTTGGAGTTTTGAAAGAAACCCCAATCCACTTTGTGATCCATTCTACTGTGGGCCTGGATCAGAGTGTTAAAATCATCAATGGTTCTTTCTCTAACTCTCTGGTGGTCCATCCCATAAAGGGGATCAATGGCAATTATGTCATATCCCTGCTTTCCCAGGGATGGGGTGAAAGAACTTGCCCCGGCAGCACAATCCAGAATTGTTTTATTTTCAAGAAATTCAGGAGTTAAATTGAACATAGACATGTATTCCTGGTAACTACGACCCAGGAACCATATCTTATCCTTGGAAAATGAGCACTTCATCTTCATCACAGACAGGAGTGAAATGGTACAATTTCTTTTCCATATGAACAGTTTGAAGCTGGTTTCCAGTATCATCTACTATCTGGTAACCATTTGAAATCCAAAAATCAAGGGAACCCTTAACAGTCTTTTGGGTGTGGAGGTAAATCTTATCGTAACCTTTAACCCGGCAGAAATCCTCTGCCCGACGAACTAAAGATGATGCAACTCCATTCCTACGCCACTTTTTATCCACAAAAACTCTCCATAAGCTGGCAGTAGTCTCAGAATTGTAAATGTCCCTAAAAAGTGGAAAATCCTTATCATAAGCCCTTACACCTATGGTGCCAATGATTCTTCCAGTATCCTGATGTATAGCCAGGAAAAAAGTGTTTCTCTCAGGATCAAGGTAATATCTTCCCATTTTTTTTATATCCTGATGGTATTCGGGGATAAATCCATAACCAAATTCATCTCGGATCATGTTAAAAAGGAAATTTTTAACATTAATCTGTAAATCATCAGCTTTTTGCAGCTCATTTATTCTGAAATAGTCCATGGATAGTTCTCCCATTTAGTTCATTTTCATCTTTTAATACTTTCAAGGGGTTTAAAGGCCAAATAGTAATACTTACTAGGTTCTTTATATTAAAAAAGAAATAAAAAGAGATATATAAAATTTCCGCATCAGTTAAATGGATTAAAACCAATAATAAGTTATAGTGATACTCGCACCCCTACCCAACATTAAAAAAATGGATCGTTTATCAATTTTCGCATATTTTCCTAAAAATCAATTATCAACGATTTTAAAATAGTTTTAATGACAAAAATGATGTTTATCACCTTAGTGGAGATTTATAATGAGTTGTTACAAATACTGGGAACAAATAAAATCAATAGCACATGCCCTGAAAAAATATGGGGATGTAGAATTGAATGAGATGCCCCTGGATGAAATCATACCCCTCCTGGATTCTGTGGAGGTCATTGCCCATGATCAGGAGATAGATTTTGACTCTGCCAAGCATATCCTGGATGATGAAAAGATGAATGAAGCCCTCCAGTTAATCAGAAAGTTCTACGTAGGTCTGGGGGCCAGGTTGGAAACAGAAAATGCCCGGGAAATACTTGAGTCAGATGACCCCTGGGCCACCCTGAAATCATTCCATTTCTATGACCGATACCAGGGACTCATAAAGAATGAAAACCAGCTGGTGAAATTCACCCCCCAACAAAAGGTGGTGTTTATTGGTGGAGGACCACTTCCCCTGACACTAATTCTTCTCAACAAATTGTTCCAAGCCCAGGGAGTGAGTGTGGAGATAATGCCTGAGGTGGCAGAACTCTCCCGCCAGGTTATAAAGAAACTGGGACTGGAATCCCAGATCAGGGTTGTTGAAGGGGATGAAACAGTCTTGAAGGAAATTGACTACACCGTGGTAATGGTAGCTGCCCTGGCAGAACCTAAAGAGAGGGTATTTGCCAACTTGTGGGATATAGTGGACACTGTCACCCCTGTAATCTACCGTACTTACACCGGTATGAGGGCCATTCTTTATTCTCCAGTCACAGAAAGAGCCACCCGGGGTTTCCATAAAGAGGTTATGATCCTCCCCTCAGGCAAGGTTAACAACACCTCAGTTTTAATCAGGAAGGTAGTTTGAGGGGGGTTGTTTGGTAAAGATTGTTGGATAGGTTTGAAAAATTAATTTCATGGATAATCACGGATACTTGAAGGATTTAGAAAAATGCCAGCTTTGCCCCTGGAAATGTGGAGTGAACCGTCTTAGGGGTGAAAGAGGAGTATGTCGCGTTTTAAAGCCTGAGATTGCTTACACAGGACTAACACAGGTTTTGAAAACATTTGCAGTAACACTACCTGGCTGTTCATTTAAATGTATTTACTGTAATGCTTACCGCCTGTCCCAGTACCCAGACTCTGGCTGGATCTACAGGGGACATGTCAAACCTCATGAACTGGCACAGGAAGCTTTAGAAGGATTTCAAACAAGTTTCGCCCAGAAAATGGGTGTGAAAAAACTCAGCTTCACTGGGGGAGAGCCATCCATCCACACCCCTTACCTGGAGGAAGTGGTTATCAATATGAGGGAACAAATTCCAGATCTGGAGGTGGGACTGGCCACCAATGGATTCTGCACCCATCATACCATGAAGCGCCTGGCTAGAATATCTTCATACATCAATTTTGAAATCAAGGCACTGGAAATGGAACTGCACCAGGCAATCACCGGCGCTCCCAGCAAACCAGTACTTGAAAATGCCCGGTGGTTGGCTTCTGAAAATCTTGAAAAGATCCGAGTGTTCCGCACGGTGGTCATCCCTGGAATAAATGATGGGGAGATACCAAAAATAGCCAGTTTTATCCAGGAAATTGATCCGGATATTCCCTACCGGTTGGTGGGTTTCAGACCCCACTTCATGCTCTACTACCATCCTGCACCAACCCGGGATTACATGCAGAAACTGGTGAAGGAATGTCAAAAAATAGGGCTTAACAATGTTGATTACTCTGGATACTATCCTGGAAATCTGATTAGGGATTCATCACTTAAAAATGGATTAAAAAATACTTATCACATTCTAAATCAGGCAGGGTGTTATCGTCATCCCAGAAGCTGTGGGGATTGTCCTGAGAATACTTCGTGCCCTGCCATTGTTCTGGAACCATGGACTAATCAACCCCTAGAATCGGACTAATCAACACTAGAATAATATGAATATAAAGAAATTATTTTAATTCATGTAAAATCCGGGTATATGTTGATGAAGCTAACAACTCAAACTAATTCTTGATACTAACCGAAACAATTCGACTATAATTTTACTCTTTTTTTGAAACTTCTTTTATTGAAACTATAATTTTAACTATCAATAGAATAAGACTGATAATTGAAACTACATCTTAACCGTAAATATGAAATTTAACAATATTTTTGTATGCAGGTGAAAATATGGAAAAATCAAAAAATATGATTCCTTTTTCGGAAGTAACCAAATTTCATGGACATGTATGTCCTGGAACCGCCATAGGATATCGGGCTGGTGAAATCGCTATAAACGAGCTTGGATCACCGCGAGCCGCAGACGAGGAATTCCTGGCCATCGTGGAGAATGATAGTTGCAGTGTGGATGCCATACAGGTTTTAACTGGCTGTACCTTTGGGAAAGGAAATTTAATATTCAGGGATCATGGAAAACATGTATACACCTTCTTAAACCGGGATACAGGGGAAGCAATAAGATTATCTTTAAAGAAAGGGCTGGATGAAATAGGATCTGATTTTGATAAAGCTCGGGATAAGGCGTTTTCAGATTCAGCCACTCTGGATGATAAAAAGAACTTTGAAAAACAGAAGGACCTGGTTACCCAAAAGATCATGGAGTTGCCAGCCGAAGAATTATTTAAAATTGAAAAAGTGGAAATAGACATACCCGGGGAAGCCCGCCTTTTCCGTTCAGTTAGATGTGCCAAATGTGGAGAGCTGGTGGCAGAGCATAGGGCAAGAGTGGAAAAGGGTGCTGTGGTGTGCATTCCCTGCTTTGATGATTATTCAAGGAATTAGAAAGTTACTCAAGAAAGATTTTCCTCCAAAACCATCATTTTTTTACTTCTTCTTTTTGGGGGGTGTTGTTTAAATCACTATTCCATGAAGTTATCTTCAAATGCCCAAATTTCTTTAATGGTGTATTTTATTCCATATCAATCTACTTTTGTTAACTGAAAACCTCCTGTATTTCCTCTAAAATAGGATATACTGTAGATCCATCAATGGCTATGAGTATGCACGGCAAAAAATAACTGCCAGTATTCTGGTTTTAAGGTTACTAAACACATTATCTCCCCCTTTTTATGAATATTAATAAATTGTTACAAATAAATATATTTATATTAGTATTACTGAGGTAATGGTTTTGAGGGTTATCAGTAATAAAAAAATGAGAATTTGATAAGGTGGAATGTAAGTGTTTTAAAAATGAGAAATTTTTTATGAAAAAAGGAATAAAATAATTAGGTTTTAAAATGATTAGAATGCTATGGTATGGTTGATAAGGTAGAATTTTATGAATTAAAGGGTTTCCAATGAACAAAAAAATATTTAAAAGAAATTAATTAATTAGAAATATTTCCGGCTTTTTCTTTATAATTCAATGTTTCTTCTTCATTAACCAAAAAATTATCCTTTTCAATGAAGATATCATTCTCATCAAAGCTTATACGAAGATTTTCATGGCACAATCCTAAATCCTTTAATGTGCTTCTAATCACGGCCAGGTTAGATTCACTGTAAGGAAAGTTTGCCCAAGCAATGTGGGATCCTTCATTGAGCTTTTTTTCAATTTTTTCCAATTCTTCCATAACCGTTATTTTTTCAATTGATTTATTTCGCATTTTTTTTACACCTAAGGAAATATATTTTTTTTATAATTTTTGGAAAATTAGCCTAGATGAGTATATAAGGGGCATCAGAGGGGGGTATGATACATTTGAGCGGATTATTTTAAGGATTTTTGATGCCCCGTATACCAAATCCAGTAGAGATCACCAGTGATCTCCACTGAAGACGTCTTGCAGGAGGAAATTGGCAAGTTCATCATTAATACAAAAACACCTTTTTGAACCCCTCTATTAATACTTTATCTGGTGTTATTCGTACAATGACTGGATTGGAACAACTCCTATTTAAGACTTTCTATTTATTTTTTATTATTACTTTTTGGTCGGAATAGAGTGTTATTGCAATAATTTATCAAAGTATTCAGGGGGCATCATTTAATAGAAAAAACTTTATTATCAGATTATTTTCAAAAAGCAGGTTATATATTTTTTCATAAGGTAGATCATTTTCCCAATGACATTAATCAGGGATCTGAACTCCTGCTATCATCTTAAGGTGGTTGTTATCAGATCCCTGAAAACTCCATTTGTATAAAACATCTGGAGGGCTTAAATGGTTGTAGACAAATATTCCTTAACTTGACTGGTATATATTTAATTATTTAACTGATTAAAGTATGATTTTTATTAGTTGAATAATCTATTTTTTATAATCATTTAGAGGACTTATATAATTTATTATTAATTTTAACTTATTAAGAACAGATATTGAAATTTCATATAATATAATAATTTTTTTGAAATAATAATACTTCAATATATTATTACGAGTTTTATATACGAGTTGTGGTCTTAAAAAAAATTCTGAAACCTTCGATAACCTACTATTTTATTGTATTGTGGATGTAATGGTTTTATTTTTTAAATAGATTTTATTGAAAAACTTTAATATGGATAATGGGTGGTATTAACATGGAATTGGTTATTAGATTGTTTATCTTGAATTAGTTTATTTTCATCCTTTGGATGGTCATAATATTAGTGAATTCAAGAGCTTAAGGTTCCCGTTAATATTACTTTTTTTAAAGATTAAAGCTCAATAGTAATAACACAAATCATATATAGTATATTACTACTTATTTTTTTACATAGTTGTGAAGTTGTTCATAAAATGAAAGGGGATGATGTTATTAAAAACATGAAAAGAAACGGAATCCTTCTAATATTTGTAATTGTCTTATCAATAGTTTCCATTGGTGCTGTTACAGCACATCCCGGGCATGGAACTCCCATAGAAGAGCCATCAGACCCTGGAACTGGTAGTGGCACTGGTACAGGCACGGGCTCCAGTGGAACTACCACCACTGACACCAGTTCAAGCACCTCATCTGGAAGTTCAATCTCAAGTTCCTCGGGTTACACTTCCACCAGTAGCAGTTCCAAATCTGCAAGCAGCACATCCGGAGCAAAAACATCTGGCGAGACAGGCACAACTGACAAAAGTAACAGTCAAGACAGTTCAACGGATAACACTGCAAATCAGGCTGTAAGCACCCCTGAGGATGCTACTGACACTTCCGGATCTTCAAGCAGCTCTCCAGGAGGACCAATTGCCATGATTGGTTTAATGGTGGTTACTGGTTTGATTGGCATGTCTTTCCCATATAAAGAAGGCGGTACTCTACGAAATCTACAAGTTAGACTATTTGAGAGATAAGAATTATTGACAGATTTTAAAAAATTGTTTTATTTCCTTATTTTTTTTGTTTGAAAAGGAAAAAATGACTAATAACATTTTTTAAAGTTTAATTAGTTTTAATAATGTTTAATGAACTATCAGAATCAGATTTGTCAAAAAAATATTAATGGAGGTTATTAATTTGCATTTACCTGATGGCCTGCTACCATTATGGCAGGCTGCAATCTACTGGATATTAACCCTTGCTGTACTGGGATTATATTTGTACAAACTTTCAAAAACCGAGGAAAAGGAAAAGATTATGGTCAACACTGCCATCCTGGCCGCAGTGACTATCGCTGCTTCTTCCATATCCATACCCTCACCCTTCGGAGTACCCATACACCTGTTTATAATACCCCTTGTGGTAATTTTGCTCGGACCACTGAGTGGGGTTACAGTAGCCTTCTTATGTTTTATAGTACAGTTTTTATTCCTGGGAATGGGAGGTATAACATCTCTAGGGGCTAATGTAGTGACCATGGGAATAGTGATGAGCTTTTCAACATATTACTTCTACAAATTCACCGCAGAACTTGATGACCGGCTGAGCGTATTCTCGGGAACCTTTATGGGAATAATCATGGCCACCATCGCACAGATTATAATATTAATCATTGCCGGTGTGGCCACCCTGGAAGTATTACTGGCCACCCTGGTGCCCTTTTATCTCTTTGTAGGTGTAATAGAAGGCATTATCAACATTTTCATCATCCTATCCGTGTTCAAACTAAAACCGGAAATGGCAAACATAGAAAAAATTTAGAGGATGTTTAAAGATGATAGATTTAAAGTCAAGTGGTATAAACCTGGGTATTTTCATCCTGATAATCGCTGCCTTTGTGGTTCCTGTGAGTGCCCATGGGGTACATGTAACCACCAATCAATCGGCATTTATCATAGCAGATAACTCCACAGGTAAACTGGCCAGATCCGTGGTGGACGAGATGGGAGTCAATGTTACGGTTTATAAGTTTGCATCAGCCGATGATGTGGCCCATGAACTGGAAAGCACTCTCACCAATCCGAATCAGAAGATCCTGGCAGTGGCCTACACTGACACAGTACAAAAATTCATCAACCAGCACCCGGAAGTATCCGGGAGGATAGTCATAGCTTCTGCCAACAAGAATTCCATCCAGCAGGGTTTAACCAAGTTAAACATAGCCGGAGCAACCAGTGCAGGTTTCTTAACACCCCTTTTATCTGGTCTTTTAATTGGACTGGTTTTTGGTCTGGGAATTGGTGCAGTGTGGATGAAGAGGAAAATGGTTTAACCCATAATTTGATCATTTTTCCTCCTTTGGGTGATTTAAAACTATCTCGTCTTTCAATTCTTTTTTTACTTATTTTAGTCCTCTAATCACTTTTTAATTTGTTCTTTACATTTATCAAGGATAATTTTTAATTATGGGAATATTTTTGCTTGAATATTTAATATTATTAGGAGATTATGAAAAATTATTTTGAGAAATATTTCAGGGTTTTTACTGGTACTAATCATCTGCAACATTTATTGGGGAAATGTTTATAAACTTAAAAAAATAATAAAAAATAGAAATAATAGTCGATGCAAGTTTTGTATGAACATGGGGAGTTTGTTCGTTTTATGGTCGGATTTGTTTGTGGAGATGATTTGTTGATTAGAATACAATTGCCAATAGAATCCAATAGTATCAGATAAAAAAATCAGATAAAAAGATGTATTAAAATATAATAAAATAGGTTATTGAAATACGGTTATCATCTAAAATATGTCAATTTGATTAATTCAGGAGGGAGTTAAAGTTGATGAGAATTAGTATGTCTTTACCCAGAAAGTTGCTTGAAGAATTTGATGCAATTTTGCATGATAGAGGTTATAATTCAAGATCTAAGGGAATCCGGGACGCTCTGGAGGATTACATTCTACGTTATCAGTGGATGAATGAGATGGAAGGGGAAAGAACCGGGACTATAGCAGTGGTTTTTAAATACCATTACACAGGCGTCCTGAATGACCTTGCCGAGATCCAGCACGATTTTAGAAAACAAATAACTGCAGTTATGCGTACCGACATAGGGCAAGAGTACTGCCAGGAGATTATCGTAGTGAGGGGTGATGTGAAGTATTTACGGGACTTAACCGAAAAAATAAAAAGCCTTAAGGGTGTGCAACACGTCAAACTTACTAGTACAGTCAGTAAGACAAATTCTCAATAGAAAAGTCATGAAAATGGAAATGTCGTTACTTTAAAAATAGGGTGTCTGTTTTATGTGAAGTTTTCCAAGGCGTAGATTTCTTGGATTTCGTTTTGGCCGTAGGATATTATTATTCCTAGTAAAAGTACATTTAGGTAGGCTTTTTTATAGACTGAGCGTTTGGTATAGGCGTGTATATGGCCTAATCCTAATTTTTCTTTGAGGAATTGGAATACTTTTTCGATTTTCCATCTTGTTCTTCGAAAATCCTCCCATTTGGGGAGTAATTCGAATAATCGTTCTCTTAATTTCTTGTATATTGCTCCGGACTTATTTCTATAGTCAAAATAATCTAATGGGTTGGTTATTTTGTCTTTTAACACTTCTAGAGTTGGTTTTTTCTTTGGAAATATTAAAGGAACAATTTTGTATTTGTTTATACCGTTTAAGTAATTACATGTACTGTAAAATCCTTTATCTGCTAGTATTAGTTGTCCTTTTCTTATTAATCTTCTTCTTTTTAGTTCATGCATTATTTCATCGAATATTTTAGTATCATGAGGTGAACCAGGATGAATTAGTATTGCTAGTGGTCTTAATGTTTCGTATTCGACTGCTAATGTCATCTTGAAGCCTGCGTAGTGGCCTTTTGAGGTTGAAAAGCCTCTTTTGTAGTCTTTATCAAGGCATGTTTGCTTTGAAATGTATTTTCCATTAAATTTCAAATCAATGATTAAAGGGGTTGAATCAATTAAAACAGTTTTTATGTCGCGTATTTTTTTGAATTCTAGTTTATTTAATGTTTTTAATGCGAGTTCCAAGTATTTTTCTTCATTTTTTCGTGAATAAACCTCTCTCACCTGTTTTAATGTTAACAAGTCGTCAATATTAAGAATTTACGGAGTTTTTCACGGTTTTTCACCTCAAAGTAAACATGTGAAACTTCTAAATTAAAATATGAAGCTAGTAAAACTATCTTCAGCATAGTTTGATATCTTTTAATGCTTTGCAGCCCGTTTCGAGCTAATTCTTGCTGAAATGTTCTACTATCGATAAGTTTAATTACTTTGCCGAACAAGGTCCAAATAGGGTCTTTTGAATCAGGATTTAGAGGGATATTCATTTTTATCACCCAATAAAATATTATATCCCATAATTGATAAATATTTCGATTCTTAAGACCCTATTATGATATATGGAGATTTTTCGATTGTACTTTTATTAAAGACATTCGGATAAGAATTGATGTGTGAAATCATGTCCAAACAATTCATAAATTTCCATATCAAATCAGACACCATGTTTAAAAATATTTTTTATTCTTTCTTTTTTTTATATACTTTTTTTAAAGCAATTTGTATTTATTCAAAAATTTGTTTCAAAGTAGTAGAATATGTTCAAATCAAGATTAACAAGTTTTTCTCATATTATTCAATATTCAATTAGGCTATGTTTAATCAAAAGCATTTTAAACCAAATTAACAAAACACATATTGAAATACAATTATTATATTTGCTCTAAATTCATAATAATAAGTATTGTCTTGGAGAATATTTTATGGATAAAGAGAGAATATACATCAAGCTAGATGAGATAGATAGTACCTTCAGGAGATAGAAGACATTATTCCTTCTTCATCTGGAGAGTATTCTCCAGACAGGGTAACGAGGAGGGCGTTGGAAAGATTGATTCAGATAACCATAGAGGCGGTTATGGATGTTTCGGCTATGCTTGTTAAGGAGATGAGGTTGGGTTTACCTTACCAGGAGGAAGATTTCCTGGATAAAATTAGTGGAACAGTTTTAAATCCGGATTTAGTTATGAAACTCAGGAAAATGAAGGGTTTTAGGAATGTATTGTTACATGGATACTCTAGAATCGATGACGAACGGGTTTATGAAATTCTTACTCGCGATCTGGGTGATATAGTCGAATTTAAAGAAGCTGTCATAGACTTTCTTAGGAGAAATTAGAGATGATTGATGTTGAAAAAGTAGAGGCCATCTTAGGCAAACTTCAACATTTGATGGAAAAGGATCAGGATATTCTGGCTGTAATAATCTATGGTAGTTATGCTCGGGGGGAAGAAGCCCGCGATGTGGATTTATGTCTGGTTTTATTCCCAGATAAAGTTGGAAAAGGTTTAGATAAGCGGATAGAATATTCTTACTATGATGTGGTTGATGTTCAAGTTTTTCAGGATCTGCCCATATACATAAGGCCCCGCATTATTCGAGAAGGTAAAGTGATTCATGTAAAGGATGAAGATATGCTTTATGATGTTGCAATTGAGACATCCAAGGAATATGAACTTTATCGCCCTAAATATGAGTTGTATCTTGATTCTGTTGCAAAATGATATTCAATTAGATTATTTACAAAATATATTGTTTTTTTTAATTTTTTCCATTTTGGTTTCCAGTTTTTTTTAGGGTTGTCCAATATATATGATTCTGATAACTGAAATTTTTCTTATTCTGCAATTCAAAGTTTTATTTGTCCTTATTTTTTTCTTGATTTTGAACTATTGGACAGCCCTAAAAATCTATTTAACTACTCAACAAGTTTATTTTGAAAATAGATAATAAATTATGGGAATTTCTAAAAACCTCTAAAAATTTTGATTGATTAAAATTTGGTCTGACCCTTTTATGTGTTGATTTCCCGGAGTATGGTGCTGTTAGGGATTCTTCCAGGGTCCAGAGGTGGTCTATAATTTCTGCAGACATCATTGGAGTTCTTTTTTGATATTTTATCCATATTAACGTTTAAAATGAGTTTTAAAAGGTTTTTTTATGGAATCATGTGTTCTTACGAAGTTATATTTGGACATTTATAATATGGTGTGATTTGGAGCCATTCATCTTTTTTTTATACTCAATGTTTTTTTTTTGTTAATCTGTTGTTATCTTATCCTATGAGTCAAATTCTCTCGTTCTATGTAAGACTTAGAGATAATAAATTGCTCAAATCTTTTTTACGACCCTATATAATGTTTTTTTTTTAATATTAACGATTTTCCACCCTTCTAGTTCCTTCACTACTTGGGCATACTTATAATCCACAAAGGGCATTAATTTCGGTTTTCAGCGACCTTAATCGCCTATATGTCCTCGAAAAGTCCTTAATAGGGTCATATTTGTCCAATAATGCTTTTGCGTAGTATTTTTTATGGGTTTCTCTTAGTTGGTTTTAATTTATTCTCTTCCATGATTTTTTATTACAAATACCTTTTAACAATATAAATTTGGTATTACTTTTTAATTAGTTATTACAATTATTTGTAATTCTGTTGATTTAGTAATAACATAAAACATATATGTGGTATTACTCCACATTAATTTTGACTAATACAATTAAATTAATTAAACATAAAAGGAGGTGAAAAAGTATGAGAAAACAAGCGACACACAAAATGATTCTAGTAACAGCATGTCTTGTTTTCGCATTATCTCTTGCCAGCACGGTGGCAGCAGAAGAAACAACAGAAGGTGATCCTGGCGGAAACTATTTAAATTCAGCAGACACACAGTCTTCCAATTCAACATTGGTGGATCCACAAATTCTTGTAATAGGTTCTTCTACTGCGGTTAAATCATATAATGAGGTGGCAAAGACGCTGATGAATGAGACTAATTCTGAATACCCAGGACTGGTGAAATTTCAGATTAGATCCACTTCTCAAATTGGAAACATGACCGCAGAAGAGCTAAAAAATCTCATCAATAGCTCAGATATAATACTAGCTGAGTGGGGAACCCAACTGAAAACCAATGGATTCGAATCTGTGATAGTGAATAACCCTGAAATCATACAAAATAAATTATTCTTCGTGTTCGAAAGTGAACCTTCACTTTTAAAACTATGTAGAATAAATGGAACCCAAGTATTCACTGGAGTTACTGATAGTGACCTAGGCGCATACAATAAACCAGGAACGCTAATTGGTGCATGCCATGATGGTGATGTAGACACACTGCTCAGTTACAAACAAAAATATCCTCTAAATACTGCACTGCATGATTGGATAGACTGCGCTGTTTATTTTGCAGGAGGAGGTAGTGAAAACCTTGAAAACCAGTTTAAATGGGCATTGCAGAAATTTACAGAAATAAAAGGTGCAATCTGGCCTTCCAAATGGGCTCCAAAGCCTGTTGAAAAAGGTGCAATTCTCTCACAAGAATTCCTTTACAGAGATGGTCAAAGATACACCAAGGAACAATACTTTGCCAAATACCCCCTAGACTCCAGTAAACCAACAGTGGCGGTTTTAACATACGTGGGCAGTACCGGAGAAGTGACTTATGAAGCTGCTTTCCAACAAATCATTGACAAACTGGTTTCCAAAGGAATGAATGTAATTCCAGTAGTGGGAACCTGGTCAGCTTCATTAAAACTCAATGACACAGCAATACTGGACCTTGCTAAAACTTTATGCTCGGAGGGACAAACAGTAAACATAACTGCCAAAAAAGGAATTGGTAACTACACCGAGGATGAAAAAAATGATATATGTGGTGTTGTTTCCGATACTACAGCGATAATCTATGAAATAGACATACTAGATTCACAGGGTAATAAAGTAAAAAATGTTAAAATTAGCCAGTTACAACCTGCAAATATCTACTCTGCAATGGTTAAATTTTTAACAGATGCTAAAAATGTGGTACAATACGAAGCAGATCCTAAAAAGTATCCAGTTAATGCCCATGTGATGATAGATCTTCTTACATTTACCACAGGTTCTACAACATCTTCAGTTCAGGTAAACAGGTTCTTTGATTATTCTGACATTCCAGTTCTAAAGGCAATGATCACATCTTCCACTTATAGAACAGAAGGTCAGTGGATGGTTTCTGATGAAGGTTTCAGCTGGGTGTCAGTATACTGGCAGATGGCTCAACCAGAAATGCAGGGAATGATAGAACCTATAGCAATTGGTGTTGGTGAGATTGGCAAAGATTCGGAAACAGGTGCGCAATGGGATATTACCGTTAGCATACCTGAAAGAATTGAAAAACTCACTGACCGAGCATATAACTGGTGCCTGTTAAGTAAGTTGCCAAACATTGCTAAAAAAATAGCAATGGTATACTACAATTACCCACCAGGAAAACAGAACATTGGTGCCAGTTATCTCAACGTACCAGAAAGCATTGTTGAAATATTAAAAAGACTGAAAAATGAAGGCTACAATGTAGGTGAGATCCCAGACAATGCCGATGCACTCATAAGCTTAATGCTGGAACGGGGAATAAATGTTGCAAACTGGGCACCAGGTGAACTTGAAGCTCTGGCCAATAACCCTAACACCATACTCTGGCCCGTTGAAGAGTACGAAAAATGGTTCAAAACACTCGATCCCATAGCACAAAAAGAGATGGTAGAAGGACCATCAGGATACATTGAAGAACTCACAAAACTTGCAGTAGAATACATTAAAAAAGGAGATCCTAGAGTAAAAGATGAGATGATCAAATCCCTAGATAAATGGGCTCAAGAAATGGTTTCTAATGCCAACACATACCCTGAAAAATCAGCAAGTGCAATATTGCAAATCAATAAAATGAGAGATGCTCTTAAAACAGTTTTAGAAAATGTTTCAGCAAACCAGGACCCAACAAGTGCTTGGAATTCTTTCTATGAAGCAAAGAATGCATTCCGTACCCTGAATATGTCTGGAATGACTGGTTGGGGTGAATTACCTGGAAATGTAATGACAGTGACCAAAAATGGTAAACAGTACATAGTGATCCCGGGAATGCTATTTGGAAATCTATTCATAGGTCCAGAGCCACAACGTGGCTGGGAGGCTGATGCATCAAATTTCTATCACAGTACCATTGTTCCACCACCCCACTGTTATCTTGCTTGGTATGCATGGGTGAACACAGTGTACAAGGCCAATGCACAGGTACACATCGGAAGACACGCCACTTACGAGTGGACTCCAAGGAAACAATATGCACTGGCAGACTTTGACTACCCTGATATCTGCATAGCTAACACACCATCAATATACATCTACATAATGGACGGTGTTGGTGAAGGATTACAGGCTAAAAGAAGAGGTCTCGCAGTAATGATAGACCATTTAACACCACCCATGATGACTACACATCTCTATGGAGGACTTCAAGAACTTTCAGGACTGGTTGATAATTATGAAAGAACACCAGATGGAAATCCCATGAAACAGGAATACGCAACCAAAATCAAGGAAAAAGTTATTGAACTCCATCTTGGAACTGACATTGGATTAAATGATCCTCAGAACATCACTGATGCCGATATTGACAAAATCCATGATTATCTTCTCAGTCTGGAGCAAACTCTGATGCCTTATGGATTATCTACATTTGGTAAGCCCTGGAGCCTTAATGAAACAGCCCTTCTAGTAGCTTCAATGCTCTCACCAGATAGTTCTAAAGATCCTTCATTACAGAGACTAATCAGCAAACTCAATGGATGGGACTTCGATAATTTAACCCTTGGACAGGCAGAGATTGTGAATGATCAGGCCATAGAGATGATCAAAGATCTATTGAGTGGTAACAGTATCGATGATATAATTCAAAACATCAATGATCAGTCATTGAAAGCAAGTCTAAGAACAAAACTTGAAACTGCCCTTGTTTATGGGAAGAACATAAACGACAGTTTCACCTCAGAGATGGATGCACTTGTTGAGGCACTTTCTGGACATTACATTACCCCAGCTAAAGGTGGCGATCCAGTAAAAGCGCCATACGCTTTACCAACAGGTAAAAACTTCTATGCACAGGATGACAATACTTTACCAACATCAACCGCATGGGATCTTGGTAAAAGGCTCGCAGACATGGCATTAGCTCAACTGGATACAATTCCTCAGAAAATAGCCGCTGTTGTTTGGTGTGTGGAGACAGCCAGGGATGATGGTACAATGGTATCATTTGTTCTAAGAATGCTGGGAGTTCAACCCAAACTTGATGATAAAACCTGGCTGGGTGGAGGTAAATTATCCAACATCATACCAACACCATTAACTGAGCTATTAACGGATCTCAACAAGGTCAGGGCAAGCATGGGTCTTACACCACTAACTGAAAGACCAAGAATTGATGTGGTTACCACAACCAGTGGTCTTTTCCGCGACCTTTTCCCCAACCTTGCCTCTAAAATGGATGTTTCCTATAGGGTTGCTCTGGTATCATCTTACTCAACGATACTCGAAAAATATCCGGAGTTAGAAGTAGAGCTTAAAAAGGCAATTGATCCTCTTATAACAGGAAAATATCCGCAGGCAAAAACACTTGATCTTCTACTTAAAGCATACGATTTAAAAGATCCCATCAGCAAAAATTACGTTGCTTCAGACTGGATAAGTCTTGTAAAAAGTGGCTATGATGGGGATACAGCGATAACCAGAATTTTCGCACCTCCTGTAGGGGACTATGGTGCTGGAGTCAATCACGGAGTAGAAGAAGCATGGACATGGGATAATCGTGAAGAACTGGCAGATGTCTACCTGAGGAGAATGAGTCATTCATACTCCAACACTGGGTGGGGTGTCTCCAATCAGAAGCTCTTCGAAGACCTGCTTAAGGGAATCAATGTAGCATATCACAGTAGAAGTACAAACCTTTACGGAGTCATTGACAACGATGACTACTATGACTACTTCGGTGGACTTTCAATGGCTATTGAAAAGGTCAATAATGGAAAAGCACCAGCCTTAAACGTGTTATACTATGCAAATCCAGCTAATCCGCAGGTCATGTCACTACAACAGTTCATGGCACAGGAAATGAGAAGCAGGTACTACAATCCTGAATGGATCAAAGGAATGATGAATGAAGGATACAGTGGAGCAAGGTACATATCCAATAAATTCGTCTCCTATCTCTGGGGATGGCAGGTGACCACTCCACACCTAGTCCATGATTGGATGTGGGATGAAGTAACCAATACTTACATCAAAGATCAGTATAATCTTGGTGTGAATAATTGGCTTTCCAGTGGTAACCGGGTCTTTGCCATGATCAGTATCACAGGAACACTTCTGACTGCAGCCCATAAGGGTTACTGGCAGGCTGATCAGGCTACACTTAACTTAGTGGCCAATAAATGGGCTCAGCTAATTGCTGCTCATGGTGTGGCATGTTGTGACTGTAGCTGTGGTAATATTGCCATGATAGAATGGGCTTCACAGTATGTGAATCCAGATATTTTATCAAAGCTAAATGCCCAGCTTTATAAGGCAACTGGAAACCCCGGTTTTGCTCCCAGTCCAACACCTTCACAACCTCAAAGTGAGGCTTCTAGTGCACCACAGTCTGCGGGTTCAACTTCCAGGTCATCATCACAGAGTAGTGGTGTGGCTGGAGAGGTCGGAGAGCAATCTCAGTCTCAAGAGAGTACCACTCCTGGTGACCAGGGACAGGCCAAGGCTTATGAGGTTTCCCAGCAGGGTAATTCCGGAACATCTGATTCTGGTTTACCAGCAGCCGCAATCATAGGTGTTATTGTGTTAGTAGGCCTGATTGGGTTTGGATACTTCCGTGTGAGGTAAAATAACCTTTTCCCCTTTTCTTTTTTGGGTTAAATCCTTTTTTTCTTTTTTTTTTTGAATTGTTTTTTTTTAATTCTTTCCCCTTAACCTGTCAGATCTTTTTTTGGAAAAGTCATGAAGCATGTTGAGTTGGGTTCTGATTTTTTTTGGTAATAATAAATTGCCTGAAATCCTGTTTTTAGTATTATATTTAATTTAATTATTACAATTTACAGATTTTTGATAAATTAGTAATACTATATATATAAATATAATTATTAACAATTTGTTATTGAATTTTTATTTCAAAAAGAAAAAGGAGGTGAAAAAGTATGAGAAAACAAGTGACACACATAATGATTCTAGTAACATCATGCTTTGTTTTCGCATTGGCGCTATCAGGAACGGTAGCAGCAGAAGATTCACAGGGAGGTGCACTGGACGGTAACACAATCCTGCAGAGTAATTCTGACCAATCAAACAGCGATATTGGTTCTCTGGATGATGATCCCCGAATTTATGGTGTAATTAAAGAAAATACCACACCAGCCATTGGGGCGATAATAACCATCAAGAATCCAACAAACAATGCAGTGATAACATCTGGAACCACCAATTCAAGTGGGGAGTATGATATAAATTTCATATCCAGTCTCACCGAGTTCAAGGTGGAAATATCTTACTTAACCTACAAAAACTTCACCACAACAGTGACTCCCACAGGATTACCTGTACCCACAGCCAACCTGAACCACACTTTCATGCCATCTCAGATGCTGAAACCAGTTAAAATGGTGGTGCTGTTGACGGGCTGTGTGGTGGGAACAGTGGACCCCATGGTCAATGATGTCTACAAAAACATGTTAGTACCACAGGGCTACGATTTCCAGCTGAAAATATACACCATGGATGATATCAATACCTTCAATTCCAAAGCCACTGAATTCAGAGAAGAACTGAAAACCACTGATATATTCTTCCTATTCACCAGACCCAATTATCCGTTGACTGGAATGACCTACGGCACAGATTTTGATGCACCAGCCGACTTCAAAGCTATGGTGAGTCAGATGCCCCTGGATGCGAGGGTTTTCATCCTGGGACCTACCAAACCAGCTAACATTACCACAGTCAACATCACCACGCTACCTGCCTATTCTGCAGTGGCAGCACCAGCCCTGAGCAAGGAAAATGTGAAAAGAGTACTTCTGGAGATTTTAAGACAGAGCAATGCCATCAACATATCTCCCAATGACACCAAACTCGTACCTGGAATCCAGGATTTCATTTACCACCCAGATGCACCTAACACTTTCACTGATCGTCAGAATTACATAGACTGGTATAAAAGCAGTGGTCATTACAAGGAAGGCGCACCCTGGATTGGTATCACCATGCTCAACAGGTACTATATTTCAGGGAATATGGCTACCTACCTAACCTTGATTTATAATCTGGAGAGCAAGGGGGTCAATATCATACCCTACTTCTACTGCACAGACCCCATTAACCCTTCCCGAAAATTCTTCATGGAAAATGGAACCACTGCAATTGATGCACTTATAGCCTGTGTACAGTTCGGTTACTGGCCGGACAATCAGACAGTACAGTTCTTTACAGATCTTGATGTAGCTGTACCCAGCCCAGTTCCAATTTTCCTGCAGACCACCCTGGATGATTACGTGCAAAAAAAGAGCAACAACAATCTAAAGGGTCTGGAATACTTCTGGCTTGCCATGTTTGAAATGCAGGGACGAATCGAACCCATCCTCATCGGAGGGGACAATTATGTCGGAACTGACCCGGAAACAGGTTACAACCTTAAAGAATACGTACCCTACCAGCCAGGAATTGATCAGCTTATCAACCGCACCCTGGCCTGGTCACAGCTCAGAAACAAGGATAACAACAATAAAACAGTGGCAATAGTCTACTTTGACAGCACACACGATGAGGGAATCCCAGTAACCAATGGGCTGAACCTTTATGAAAGTTTAAGTAACATAATAGGAGCTCTTCAAGCCAACGGTTACAACACAGGGACAGCCAACCTAACAGCCAGTGACTTAACTGCTCTGATTAACAGCAAAGGTAGAAATCCATCTATATACGCTCCAGCGGATGTTATTACCCTGATCCAAAACGGTGCAGTTCTGGTAACTAAGGAAGAATATCTACAATGGTATTCAGCCCTACCCGCATCTCTCCGCCAACAAGTGGAGGATGTATGGGGACCAGCACCGGGTAATGTCATGGTTTACCAGGATAAAATCGTTATCCCAGGTTTTATGCTTGGAAACATATTCCTGGCACCCCAACCAGTCTGGAAATGGAATGGAACCCTCACCAGCCTCAATAACAACACACTACCACCCACACACCAGTACATTGCCTTCTACCTCTACCTGCAAAACAAGTTACATGCCGATGCCCTGGTGCACATTGGACAGCACGGAACACTGGAACTATTACCCGGACACACCAACGCCCTAACTGAGGATGACTGGCCCAATACCCTTATAGGGTATCTGCCTAACATCCACCTGCTCAAGATGTCGGACCCCTTGGAAGCAGTGATCAACCCGGTAAAAAGGAGAAGCTACGCAGTCACCATATCCTACCTGATCCCCCCAGTGACAGAAACAGCACTCTACGGGAACTTACAGGAAATGCACGATCTTATCGGCCAATACGATGACGCAGTGGCTAAAAATAACACAGAACGTCAGGAAATCATAAAAAATCTGATATGGGAAAAGATCAACAATGAACCTGGTTTAAAGGAACGTCTGGGCATAACATCCAACACCAGTTTCTTGGTGGCCTACAATAAACTGCACAACTATTTACATGATCTGCAGTTAATCCTGACTCCCTATGGCTTGCATACCTTTGGAGAGTTACCAGACAATGAAACACTGGAAAAATTCATTGATGCCATCATTGCCTTTGATCCGGTTAATCGAACTGCCCTGCGAGACCAGATCAGGAATCTCCTTATCCAGAGTGCAGCCAATGAAATGAATTCCCTGTTAAGCGCACTGCGTGGAGAGTTCATCCAGCCGGTAAGTGCCAAAGATCCCATAAGACTACTGGACACACTTCCTACTGGTCGTAACATGTACTCCTTTGACCCTTCAGCCATACCAGACTCGGCAGCTATGATCATGGGAGGTAAGGCTGCTGAAGAGATGCTAAAACGATACAGGCAATCCAACAACAATAACTATCCTGAAACCGTGGCCATAGATATTGGAGATATCATCACCACCAATGGGCAGAGTATTGCATCCATATTTTACATGCTGGGTGTAAAGCCCATCACTGAAAATGGTCTGGTAATAGGAACTGAACTAATTCCCCTGGAAACCCTGGGAAGGCCCAGAATCGACGTGTTAATCAGTGACTTCCATAATTTCCGAAGCGCGTGCCCGGCTCTAATGGATGTAATCGACTACGCCATAAGACAAGTGGCCACTGCCAATGAATCAGCCCAAAACAACTATGTGCGTAAACATTACCTGGCACTGAAAACACAGCTTTACAATGAATTCCTATCCAGTGGAATGAGCACCGCGGAAGCTGAAGAACAGGCAGAAAGATTCGCCCGTAGTAGGATATTCGGTCTCCCCTCGGGTGCGGATCCACATGGAGTAGGAGTAGACAGAATACTCTGGTCCCAGGATAACTGGACAGAACAGCAACTGGCAGAAACCTATCTCAGCTACTATTCCTACGCTTATGGCCGGGGAATGTCAGGGGTACCAGCCAAGAGCACCATGGAGGCATTACTTAGAACTGTGGACACCACCATGGTTATAATGCCCTATCAAACTCCTGGTGAGGGAACCTGTCTATACCGGGTGTCAGCAACCCTGAACTTCATGGTGGGATATCTTACCAACAGCAAAATCGACAGTTACATCGTTAAAACATGCTATGAAACTCCCCTGGTGAAAACCATGGAGGAATCATACTACGACGATGTTAAAGTCACACTGCTGAACCCTAAATGGATTGAAGGAAAACTCAGGGAAGGGCCATCCGGACATGCATCCATTTCCTTCCAGATAAGGGATTTGTTCACATCCAATGCCCTGGTTGATCTTACAGACAGCAGGACCTGGCAGCAGATTGCAAACACTTACCTGTTTGACCAGAACATGTACAGTAAGCTGGATCCTTCGGCAGCTAAAATAATGACCAAATTTATTTACCAGGCTCATCAGCGTGGTATGATACAACTGTCATCAGCCCAGGCTGCCCAGCTGGCCCAGGCACTGGGTATTCATGTGGAAAGCAGCAACCCGGACCAGCCCAGCACCACAACCACTTCTACTGGCAATGTTCAGAGAAGTTATGGTGCCTCCCGAGGTTACCAATCTAGTTCTGTGGGTGAAACTGGCCAGCAATCAGCTAGTTCTCCTGAAACATCAGGAGCTCAAACAGCAGGTGATATTGGTAAATCCTATGAAGTTTCAACACCCTCAGCAGAAGCTGCTGATGACACTCCATGGGGTACCTACGCTGTGGTGGGAATTGTGTCTGTACTGGCTTTAGCTGGAATTGGATTCTTCTTTAAGGGAAGTCTCTTCGGATAAAAAAAATCAATCCTTTTCCCCCATTTTTTCTTTTTTTGGGCCATAATCAATACTTATCGTTTTTTATTCTCTTTTTTTATGATTATTATCAAAAGTGAGATTTACTGGAATTTTATCTCTTTTAACTACAAAAAACATGACTAGTTACCTTTTTTAACGAAGCTGTTTCCCAATAATAAGTAATAAAAACTATCTTAAAATCTTAATTTTTGTATTAACTATATACTATTTATTACGTTTCAAAGGGAAATTCACCTTATGGTAATAACATAAATATTATATAATATATTACTACAACTGTCTTTTGACATATAATTTGTCAAGATAAATTATAAAAGGAGGTGAAAAGGATGAAAAAACAAGGAGTAATATTGGTAATAGCTGCTTTATTGGCGCTGATTCTTTGTGGAGCAGTTTCTGCTACGGATTCATCTACAACTGGGGGTGAAGGTAATCTTGATGTTAATGCTTCGGAACCTGTTGACCCCATTTTATGGTTGAATGTAGGTTACGAGTATGCAGATGATAAGATTAACCCAGAAATCACAGTAACTGATTCTGCCAACAAAAGTGTGGCATTTGAAAAGACCAAATACACAGACACCCTGTACAAGTTGAACTTCACCTATGCTGGTGTAGCCAACGAAACCCTGTTCAATGTGATGGTAAGCGCTCCAGGCTACAAAAGTCAGACAAAGCAGATAGCAGTTAACCAGGCAGGATCTGACCCCGAGTTCATTGGAAGTGCAAACTTCAACATGCAAGCCACAGAAAACTACAAACTAGGTCGTGAAGTTACAGCCAAAGCAGACCAGGCATTAAACTTTGCAACTGCAGATGAAGTGCTATGCATAACCACCGCAGGATTAACATACCGTAATGGCACTACTACTGAAGACTGTTTAGAAGGTATTTTAAACGGTTCAAATGGAAAAATTAGCTACGGTCAAGGTAACCTCTTAACGCTCAGAAAAAATCGGGCGGATCCTGTGGATTTTGCCTTCATAACCAGAAGAGGAACAGATTTAACGGCAGTTTTCTTTAAGAATGGTGGACTAACGCCGTCTTATCAGGGTACTTTCTCTGAAAACATGAGTCAGGATCACTGGACCAACATTATAGTTCCTGCGATAGGGGATGATGCTTTTGGTTATGTCAGTCTGGCAAATGCATGGGCAATTGGACTTTCAACTGATGTTTTGAGACAGGCTGCTTTCCATGGTCATGTTTGTCTGGGAACTATCAGTGGACAGGCCATGATACAAACTCTACTGAAATATTATCCTCCCACCACTGACACTGGGTTACCACTGGAGGGAGTTAGTTACCTAGTTTTAGGTGTACCCGGAAACTCAGATGATGATGCCTTTGTGTACGCCATGGATGATACACCTGGTAAACGCGCCTACATTGGAGTTGCAACAATGGCAGGCACAAACATGGTAGGATTCATCCGATGGAACAGTCAAACAAACAATGGAACATTAGTGGTAATGAAATTCGACGAAGATGTCATTGTCAATATGTTTAAACGAGAAACAGGTCTTACTGCATATGGGGGTATATCTTCTGAATTGAAATTCAACAAATGGCTAGTAGGGAAATTGCAAAATGATCCTGTGTCACTAGTAACTATTGTTAAAGAGTTGGATGGACTCACTGAGGAACAATACCACTACTTGGCAGGATACGAACCTGAAAAAGGAAACACCACAGTAGAGGGTCATGGATTGGACATGGATTACATTAACACCCTAAATCTACCTAAAGCAACCAGACAAAATATGCAGTACACAGTTGGTAATTTGACCCCAGAACAGATTAAACAAATTGGAATTGACGCTGCCAAAAAAGCCATAGAACTCTTCAAGGCAATGGGAATAACTATAGAGAAAGACGATTCCCGTTTAACTGTCTTAACTTCCGCAGGTTATGTACGTTTAAATGGCCAACCTACTGATATGACTTGGGACGGTCTATTTGACATTCTCGGAACAAGACTTTCAAGAGCAACTCTACTACCAGTCCACAGCGCACTATGGAAATCACTCATATTCGAATTTGCTTATGAAAACGGCACCAAAGTACTAACCAAAACTATGCACTATGATATTGCCACTCAGAAGTTAGTGGTGGATTCAAAGGCCAGTTACAGTATTGAGGGTGTCTTGTTATATGATCCACCTTATGATGCATTGATGGCATGGTTATTCCACAACCACATTTGTGGAGGTAGTTCACCAGGATACTTGCTCACTGACTACATACTGGATAACTACCCTGTGGGAGAAGATGAGAAATATATCTACGTAACCACTCTGGACAACTGTAAAGATGATATCATTTCATATCTTCTGGGAGTGTCCGCAGGATCCGGAACCTACTACAACATAAGACTCACTACCACAGACACCTCAGCTGGAAGTAATGGTGGTGGAGGTATGAATGGTATGGTGGGTATTATAATAAAATGGAATGAAAAGTTGAAGATAGGTACTGCAGCCATCATTAATTGGCAGAGTCCAGATTTTGCTAGGGGTTCAAACTCTTATGAGGAGTACATTAAGTTGTATAAGGGTGACACTTCTTCAGCTAACTTGCTTTCTTTACACAAAATTAGTGTAGAGGCTGAACGTCTTATAACCCAAGAAGATCTGGCTTTTATTGTATCTGGAGGATCTGGGTCGGTTAATTCGTTGAGTTACGTTATTGGATTGCCGGTGCGTAGTCTTTCTGATTTAATACCTGTTCAGGGAGGTTCACAATCTGATGGTTCAACTTCTCAGGGAACTTCAACCGGATCAGGACTCATAACTTCAACCGGATCTGGTACTGGTGGGTTCTTCAGAGGCTCTGTGGGCACTACTGGTGCTGCAGTGAATGCTGCAACCCAGACCACCATTACTGAGGCTGGTGCTCAGCCTGCAGGTGATGCTGGAAAATCCTATGAGGTAACCCAAGCCGGAAAACAGGGATCAGATGACACCCCATGGGGTACTTATGCTGTGGTGGGAATCTTATCTGTTCTGGCTTTAGCTGGAATTGGATTCTTCTTTAAGGGAAGTCTCTTCGGATAAAAAAAATCAATCCATTTCCCCATTTTTTTCTTTTTTTTTAAAAAAATAGAATCGAGTGTTTTATTCACTTCATCAGCTCTAATTAAATCATGTTTTTTAAAATTCAATCATTATTACAAATAACTGATTCATCACTATAAATGTAATAATATAATATAAACCGAAAGTATTATATGTTGGGTTAAAATTATAGGATATAATGGATTTAATTGCACTAAAATGGAAAATTATAACTTAATTAGCCATTGGGATTTTTCATTGAGTTCATATCATAACTAAAACCTATTTCATTCACTGAGTATTTAAAACAAAATAAATCGAGGTGGTTTATATAAATAAAAATACTAAATTACTGATATTAGGATTGGGTGGTCTTTCAGTTATGGCTGTATTTGCCGTGGCCATGCTGGCCATAATATCATCTTCTTTCGGAGGGACGGTGGCCGTAGTACCTATTCAAGGTCAAATTGGATATGGTTCAGCCAATGTACTGGGTGGAAGTGTTGTAAACCCTGAAAAAATCAAAACACAAATTCGCAATGCTGAAGAGGACAGTTCAGTTCGTGCAATTCTACTGGATATCAACAGCCCCGGTGGAACACCAGTTGCCAGTGAAGAAATCATGAATGCCGTTAAAAACTCTAAAAAACCCGTTGTTTCATGGATAAGCGACTCGGGAGCATCAGGAGCCTATCTAGCAGCAACAGGATCCGATAAAATTGTGGCAAGTAACTCCTCCATGGTGGGAAGTATAGGGGTGATAATGGATTTAACCAATCTATCAGAACTTTACGAAAAACTGGGAGTAAACCGATCTTCCATTACAGCAGGTAAATACAAGGATATGGGGGCTGACTACAAGAATCTAACTCCTGAGGAGCAGAGCATACTCCAGAGTATGGTGAATGAAAACTATGATAATTTCATGACCATAGTAGCAGAAAACAGAAACTTAAGCAAAGACTATGTGTCAAGCATTGCAGAAGGCAGGATATACACTGGAAAACAGGCCAAAGATCTCAAACTCATTGATGAAATCGGAGGAAAAGATAAGGCACTGGATATTGCTGCAAAACTGGGAGGAATCCATGGATCATATAAAGTGGTTACTATGACCTCTCCCCAGTCATTTGACGACCTTTTAAGCACCGTATCCTCTAAAATAGGCTATTCCATAGGGAAAGGAATCGGCAGCCTATTGGAGGAGAATTCCATTCAAAATGCAATGTATTAATAAACACATTCAATTTCTAAATTGGTTGATTATAGGGTATTTGGCTTTAAAATCAAATACCTAACTGCTTATTTTTTTTAAGAACTTTTTCTTATTTGTTTATTGGAATTAACATTCACAGTTATCCTAAATCAATTCACAAATATTTTTAAAAAATACTTTAATATTATTAAAGTAAAATGGAAATATTTATATTCAGTTAATTCATATTAAATAAATGAAATTTCATTCTAGGAATATTATATTTTTGATCAAACTGGAGGTGTTTTAGATGGTGGAAAAGAAAGAACCAGCAGAAGGATGGCCGGTGATTAATGGGGACTATGTGGTGGGTGACCCTAAAAGTTGTGTGGCTGGCGCTACCTTGGCTTCCCACATTGAAGAAGTTCTGGTAGATGCAGGTGCGGCCATTGCCGGGCCCTGTAAGACTGAAAATTTGGGAATTGAAAAGATGATAGCCAACCTGATTTCCAATCCCAACATCCGCTTCCTGATACTCTGCGGATCTGAAGTGCAGGGACACATCACTGGTCAGAGCATTGAAGCCTTACATGCCAATGGAGTTGATCCTGAAAAAAGGAAAATTATTGGGGCCACAGGAGCCATACCATTCATCGAAAACATGCCTGATGAGGCTATTGAACGTTTCCAGAAACAGATGGATATAGTGAGCATGATTGATGTAGAAGATGCTGCAGCCATCCAATCTAAAGTCAAAGAGTGCATCGAGAAAGATCCAGGGGCCGCAGAAGAGGAAGCCGTGATTATAAAAATGGAAGAAGATGAAGTAGATCCGGAAGATGAAGGAAGGTTAATAGAAGAGCCGGTAATTTTAACCTACTCAAAGTACAAGGTCCATTTATTGACTGAGAAAAATACATGACAATAGATTGGATGGGTTTAGATTGAATAGGGTGTTAGATTTAATGTGAAAATTGGGGAATTTAAGGATTTTTTTAATTTTTGTGTTTATTATAGTTCTTTTTTAAAATTCATTTTTTTTTTATTTGATTATATTGATTTTAAAGGGTCTTTATATTGAAAACTTAAATAATGATCTTTAATACTATTTTTTAGTGATAAAATTGAAAATGCCATTGGTTTACGATATAAAAAAAATCCTAAATGAAAATTTTGGACTTAATAATATAGATATAGGCTATAGAGAAAACTAGCAGGAATTAATTGGAAAAGGTTATTAAAACAGTTAAAAAGATACTGGATACTATAAAAATTGGATTATTTGCCATTTTTTTTATGGAATTGATATTGAATATGTATGTAAATGATTTAAATAACAGTGAAGAGTTAAGAAAAGCTTTCAGGTTCAAATCAACTTTAGATTATCTAGAACTCATTTAAAGGTTTTTAAAGTTTTAATGACTGCTATTTTTTTTGCAGGAAATAAAAGGCACTGATTTGAATTTTACACCATACTAATTCCTTTTTCATTTAAACTGTTTTCAGCAGTATTATTGATTTTTCTCTTAATTTATGGGATATAAATGAATAAACTTTTACCATGGATATCAAAAAGGGCCAATAACAATTTTATTATATCTAATCGCAGAATTTATTTATTTATTTATTTATTTCATTTTACTATTTAAAAAGTATTAAAGGGACCCAGGAGGTCTAAGTCCCTTATTTGTGGCACCTTTAGGAAAACAAGGAGTTTTTTATGGACCCTATTGGTGTCAATTTTATAGGTGTATGGATCAAACTATTCCTTTAACTTCATAATATATAAAATTTACTTTAATTTTTTTAAAGTATTATGGATACTATTATATACAACATTAACTTAATAGTTTTCAAGCATTCTTGAAAATGATCAATGAATGCTAAACTAACAAAAAGGAGGTGAAAATATGAGAAAACAAGCGATTTTACTAGTAACGACAATTGTTTTCGTATTGCTCCTCTCAGGAGGAGTATCAGCAGAAGATTCACAGGGAGGTGAGATATTCAGCCAAGACGATGTTATTCAATATGCAAGTTCATCCAGCTGGACATCAGATTCCTATGACAATTCCACTTTAACTACCGATAGTCAACAAGAAGCTTTAGATCCACGATTTTATGGGGTTGTAACCGAGATCTACAATGAAAGTTCCGGAAAATATACCAGTCTTGAAAATGCAATTCCAGTTACCGGTGCAACCATCACCATAAAAAACCCCATTGATGACTCAGTAATTGTCACTGGAACTACCAATGCCAAAGGACAATATGACCTCAGTTTCATATCCACCCTGACAGAGTTCAAGGTGGAAATAGCCTACTCAACCTACAAAACCCGCATTTTCAACGTCACACCAACGGGCACACCTATACCTGAAGCAGAGCTAAATCATACATTCATGCCGGATATTGCAATTATTAGTTCAGTTCCAGAGAAAGGGCAGGGACTAAAAGATCTGGCTAATCGCAGGCTTATTTATCTAGACATGTGGGATCCCAACTCATCACCTGCAAACGACTGGATCATGAAGTACGTGAACTTCGCCTACTTGGACATGGCCATGCCAGGAACCACATGGGGAGATTCATGGTATGATGAACTACTCCAAAGCCCAGCCAATCAGAATTATATGATTTCAGATGGTTTTGGTTATCCTACATGTGACCCGGACACAGACCCCTACGGTGGAGATGGTCTACACCTTTTAGGTGGCCACGACACCAGTGACACTGCAGATACAGTGGAAAACACTTATGTTGGTTCATACTATGCACTGGCTACTGGTTCAGCACTCCTGACTAACTTGCAGAACATGGTGGAATATATCTATTTCCTCCTAGGAGAAACCACACTCAATCCCACCCAGAATGGTAAAAGTCCCATAATGGCCACCCCAGACTGGGGTTTGTATCATCCAGACATGGGAGTCCTATCTGCTGTTCCCACCCAGATACAGATCAAAAACTGGATAGAAGGAAACCCTGGATACATAGCACCCTATTACAGTCTTAAATGGATCGACGAAGATTACGGCACATGGGCTTCAACAGCCCGTGATAATCTATACAAACAGTTTGAAAACTGGTACAACACTAACAAACCAGGAATAACAGGACCATTCATAGTAATAACCAGTTACAGTCCAGGGGGAGCATGGGCACCTGCCATAGATGCTCTGATAACAGAATATCAAAGTCAGGGTAGGGCAGTGGTGAATCTGTTCCAGGGAGCTACCAACCCACCTATAAGCAGCCTGTTAGAAGAACTGGTACTGGGAAAAAATGGTAACGGACCATTAAAACGAGGAGTATCAGCAGTCACATCATTATACAGCTGGTCAATGAACTACGCTAACCTCTTTGGAGGTGATGGGGCTTTAACTGAACTGGAAAGAATGAACATCAAAGCCATCAAGGCAGTTCAACTCTTCGATGAGAACAGTTTAACCAATCCTTTGGGAGCTCAGTATGAATGGACCTTCGCAGTAACTTATCCCAGCTTTGAAGGAGTATTCAGTCCAGTAGTAATATCCTACAGTGATAGTAACTACATTGAACATACCCTTGAATCTGGAATAAAAAAAATAGCCAGTTTAACTAACCAGTGGGCTATACTCAAAGAATTATCCAATGCAGAGAAGAAAATAGCCATAATTCTTTACAACTATCCTCCTGGAAAGGCAGAAATGGGTGCATCATACCTTGATGTATTCCAGAGTGTCCGTGATCTCCTGGCGAAGTTAAAGGATGAAGGTTACAACATTGGAACAGAGGAAATACCCACGGCTGATGCACTTTACACTCTGGCTGCTGAATTTGGTAACAAGGGTAGCTGGGCACAACCACTCCTAGAACAGTACGTTCAGAACAACCTGGAAAAACTGCAAATCAACGGACAACTGGTCAATGCAACCACCTACATGGCCTGGTTCAACCAGTTACCAGTGGCATTGCAACAACAGGTGATTGAAAAGTGGGGTGCTGCTCTGGGTAATATCATGGTCTCTTCCGGGTCAATTGTGATTCCTGGCATTATGTTAGGTAACGTGTTCATCACAGTTCAGCCCAGCAGAGGATGGGAAGAAGTAGAAAATTACCACGATGCATACTTACCACCACACCACCAGTACATAGCATTCTACAAATGGCTGGAGGAAGTATTCGGTGCCAATGCCATGATACACATGGGAACCCACGGAACGCTGGAATTCCTTCCAGGAAGAAATGTGGGTCTGCAGGAAGATGACTGGCCTTTCCAACTTTCAAACATACCCAACATCAACCCCTACATAGTATCCAACCCTGGAGAGGGATTGGTAGCAAAAGACAGAGCCAGCGCACTAATAATAGATCACATGACACCAGCAATGGTTCGATCTGAGTTATACGGTGATCTGGCTGTAATCCATGAATTAATACACCAGTACGAAAATGCATTGAAACTGGGCAATTACCAGATATTACCTGCCATTGAAGCACAGATAACATCTAAAACCAATGAAATGGGGCTTGAAAGTCAGGAAGCCGGTCAAAATTTCGGTAATTGGTTGGAAGGAATTCATCTAAAATTGCATGAAATTGAAAACGATATCATACCACTTGGTTTACACAGTATAGGTAAGATTTTAAATGGAGATGAATTGGTAGAAGAAATTTTAACCATAGCCTCATCCATGACTCAAATAACAAATCATGTGAAAAATGTTCTTTATCCAGCCATAACCGTGAACTACTATGATATGCAGAAAGATACTCAGTACGAAGACGAACTTGAATCCATAGATAACCAGATTCGAAAATACATTGAAAGAATAGCGAATGGTGAAGATCCAACAAGTTTAGGCGTAACCAGCAGTGATCTACTTGCAGACCTTAACTACTGTAAGCAAACCATCAATAAAATAAGGGAAAATCAGGAATGGAAAAATCTTCTGAATGCACTTAATGGTGGGTTTGTTAGATCAGGTTTAGGAGCAGACCCGGCTTACGCTGATGTTTTACCAACAGGAATGAACTTCTACGGCGCTAATCCTAAGAAAATGCCCACTAAAGCCGCATGGGAAACCGCTAAAAAAGTAGTAGATAAACTTTTAACCGATTACTACAAGGAACATGGCAGATTCCCGGAAACCATAGGCATGATCATGTGGGGAACCGAACTACTTAGAACCGATGCCATAGCAATTGCAGAGTTCTTATACCTTTTAGGTGTGCAACCGGATTGGAATGATAACGGGGATGTGCAGTCCATGCCTAAATTGATTGCACTGGAAAACTTGACCATTACTATTGATGGTGTCACCATGCAACGACCCAGAATCGATGTATTCACCACTGCAGTCACAGGTAATGAGATATGGATCAACCTCATGAACAATGCCGTGAAACTGGCAGCAGAAGCACTTGGAGAAAACACCAATCAGAATTACGTCAAAAAACATCTCTCTGAAAACGATTCTTTAGACCGTATTTTTGGTCTTAGAGGACTGGTTTTAGAAGGAACTGGAATTTCTGATCTGGTGCCAAACACCAGTAAATGGGATACCAGTGATGAACTGTCCAGTGTATATCTATCCCGTGTTTCCTATGCCTGGAGAACCACTAATAATGGGGTCAGCATTCAGCAGAACAGAAACACCTTCCAATATCTCTTGAGAAACATGGACATGGTAACTCAAACCATTGACAGCACTTGGAGATTACTGGACACCGATGACTACTACGACTGGTTCGGTGGAATGTTACTGGCATCACGTAGTTTGGGCGGTAGTCCAGATGCCATACTGGCCGATATCCGAAACAAAAACAACGTGGTAACCCGAACTGCACAGGAAGAGGTTGAACTGGAAATGCGATCTCAACTCTTAAACCCCGCCTACCAGGATGCACTGCTGGGAACTCCCAGTGGATGGATGGAATATGCCTCAAGATACGAGAACCTATTTGGAATGCATGCAACCACAGGATGTGTTTCCAACCAGATGTGGGCTCTAGCAGCTCAAAATCTCTTAAGTAACCGTTTCACTGGAAACACTAATTATCAGGCCTATGCAACCCAAAGTATGCTGGGATGGGTCATTGAAGCTTCCCGTAGAGGTATGTGGCAAGCTGATCCGCAGCTTTTAACAGCTCTAAAAGACAAGTACATGCAACTTGTTAACGAGTACGGGGTCTCATGCTGCCACCACACCTGTGGGAACCTAGCCTTCAACCAGTATATGGTTATGGGTTCATCACTGAGCACAGCTCAACTACAGCAGTTTGCAAGTGTTCTACAAGCTGCAACTGGTGAATTGGTTACAGTTGGTACTACAGGACAAACAGGACAGGTAGGTCAGAGTACTGGTCAAAGTAGCTCTAGCAGTAGCAGTGGTCAAACCAGTAGTGTAGGCTCATCTTCGGGAACAGTTTCTTCTGGAGATGCTGGTGTTGCACAGGAAACCTCAACTTCTGGAGAGCAAGCAGGAGCCACTGGTGAAGGTAGTGCATATGAAGTTTCAAAAGCAAGTCAACAGGGTTCAGGCCAGTCCAACATGCCTATTGTGGCTATTGTTGGTGTGCTGATCCTGGTTGGGCTGGTTGGTTTAGGATACTTCAAGACCAACATCTTCGTTTTCTTCAAAAAATAAGCAATTTTTCCCCTATTTCTTTTTTTGGGTATTTATCAATCTTTTTTTTTATTCAACTTATTTATGCATTTTATTTAATATTTTATGCTCATATTCATTGATTATCAGAAATATTTATATTAAAGTTAATTTTAAAATTAATCAAGCATTATTGAAAAAGATCAATGAATGCTGAACTAATAAAAAGGAGGTGAAAATATAAGAAAACAAGTGATTTTACTATTAACGACAATTGTTTTCGCATTGCTCCTCTCAGGAGCAGTATCAGCAGAAGATTCACAGGAAACTGGTGGTGTTGAGAATAATCTTATTAATGCAAGCACTGATCATGGCAGTGAACTAACTGACCCGGAGATAACCCTCACTATCAACTTAGAACATCCGGAAGCTCTCTCAGGAGATAAATTACCGGATGTGACAGTTAAAGATAGCGAAGGGAATGTTATAAACGGAGTAACCTTAACCAAAAACAATGACACTCAGTACAAAGTGACTTTTATCAGTGATAAAACCATTTTCAACCTGAATGTTAGTGCTCTGGGGCACATTAATCAAACAGTAACTGTACCAGTTTCACAGAAGAACCTAAACGATCCGGTTCTCTATGGTAATGCTACTCTATATCTAAGGGCTTACAATCTCCTGATTATCAGTAGCTCAGAAACTTTTGTCCAGAACTTTGTGGACTCCTACAAAAAACTCAAAAACGAAGGTTACTACTTTAACCTGTATTATTTTGGGTTGGATGAAGTAACTGACACAGCTAAACAGGAAAAAATCCGAGCTGCAGCTAATAAAGCAGATATAATAGCTCTACAGATGATAAGTAGCTCTTCGAAGGTGGATATTATCAAAGACCTCATTTCAGCATCGCCTGCTCAAAAAATATTGGGAATACGCAGTTCCAATCTGAACATACCTGGAATTGACACTGATGATTCGATAACTAAAAATTACTGGGCTCAGGGTGGTGAAGAAAACGTTCGCAGATTCCAGTTATACGTCCTGCAATTAGTGGGAATGAAATTAAAAACCGGTGAAAATGTAGCGGTTGTAAAATGGCCAGACCAGATGGTATACCATCCCAACGCAACTTCATCTGATGCAACCTTAATTGGGGGAGTACCCCTGTTTAAAACATGGGATGAGTACTTTACTTGGTATAAGAATAAAGGCTTTTACAAGGAGAATGCACCATGGGTGGCAATTGTGGCATATGATTCCAGTTTGAAAGGGGGAAACTATGAAATGCAAGTGGAACTCTTGAAAAGTCTGGAAGCCAAGGGAGCCAATGTCATGTTAATATTTGCTACTACTACAGGTAGATTAAACCTAGCCACTATGTTCTTCAAAGATGCCAGTAACAAAACCCGAATAGATGCACTTATTGCCAGTTTAGGGTTCACCTATGTTTCTGGAAATTCAAGCAAGTCCATATTGCTGTTTCAAGATCTTAATGTCCCTGTATTTGCCCCTGCATACACCTCAAATCTTGAAGGATGGGAGGACAGTTCAACAGGTATTACCAGTGAAGTGTACTGGCAGATCGCCCAACCTGAACTGGAAGGCAGAATTGAACCAGTCCTTATGGGAGGCATAGAAACAGTAGGAATAGATCAAGAGACAGGTATTGTGCTCAAACGTTACACAGCCATACCTAGCAGGATAGAAAGAGTCACTGAACGAGTAATGAACTGGGTAGAATTAAGAAAATTGGAAAACTCAGCTAAAAAGCTTGCACTGATTTACTACAATATCGGCGGAGGTAAAGATGGAGTTTCTGCTTCCTACCTGGATGTTGTAAGCAGTATAGACAATATTATCAAATCCCTTAACTCTGCAGGGTACAGTGTACCAGCCAATTTTTCTTCCCAGGACATCGTCAACTTGATGTTAAGCACTGGAAACAATGTAGGCTCCTGGGCTCCGGGTGAACTGGAAAAAGTGGTTAAATCTGGTGCAATAACCATACCCTTAGAAACATATCTAACCTGGTTTAACACCCTCCCTGAAACTCTACGTAACAAAGTAATAGCCGAATGGGGACCAGCACCAGGAAATGTAATGGTATACAATAATTCCATTGTAATCCCTGGAATAATTCTGGGCAACCTGTTCTTAGGAGCGCAACCCATGCGTGGCTGGGGAGAAGATCCAGATAAAATCACCCACTCACCAAGCTTACCACCAACTCACCAGTACATAGCATTCTACATGTGGCTGCAGAACCAGTTCGATGCCAATGCAGTGATTCACCTGGGAACACACGGCACCCTGGAATGGCTTCCAGGAAGAAGTGTGGGGCTGGGAGATGATGACTGGCCAGATGTTCTACTGGGAAACATGCCCCACATCTACCCTTACATTGTGGAAAACCCGGGAGAAGGAACCCAGGCTAAAAGAAGGAGTTACGCAGTAATCATCGACCACATGATCCCACCCATAGTTCTTTCCGAACTCTATCCAGATCTCTCAAGCCTCAGTGATCAGATAAAATTCTATCACGTTGCAACGACCGAGCAGAGAAAACTGGAGCTTCAAACCATTATAGTAGGCATGATTAAGGATCTGCACCTGAATGAAGACCTTAACATGGACATGGATAAAACTCCCTTCTATGAAGTAGTGGACAAGGTAGAACACTATCTAGAAGAACTGGCCAAGACTATGATGCCTTATGGTCTTCATACATTTGGAAAGGCCCTGGAAGGGGATTTACTGGAACAGATGATTGAATCCATAGTGAGTTTTGACCCGGTCAACCGGAATAATACTGCCTTCAGAAACAGTCTACGTCAGAAACTCAGCCAGAACTATGAAATGGAAAACCTATTAAGAGCTTTAAATGGTGAATACATCTCAGCAGCCCTGGCAGGAAGCCCCATACGCAAAACAGATGTTATCCCAACTGGCATGAACTTCTATTCCTTTGACCCCCGATACGCACCGGATAAGGCTTCGTGGGAGGTTGGAAAGAAGCTGGCAGATGATTTGCTGCAGGATTTCTACCAGGCCAATGGGCACTACCCTGAAACAGTGGGGGTGGTTTTATGGTCCATCGAGACCATGAGAACCAATGGACAGACCATAGCCATGATATTACGGCTGATGGGTCTTGAACCAACTTATGCCTCTTCGGGTTACTTCAATGGAGTCAATGTCACATCTTTATCAGAACTCAAACGGCCACGAGTGGATGTAGTAATCTCTATGAGTGGTCTTTTCAGAGACACCTTCTCCTATACAGTGGAACTTCTGGATGATGCATTTAGAATGGTTTCCAAACTCAATGAAACTGACAAAGAAAATTACATCCGAAAGCACTACTTGGAAGACCTTCAAAAATATCTAAATCAGGGAATGAGTCCAGAAGAAGCAGAGATGTATGCTATGGCCCGAATTTTCGGACCTCCTGCAGAGGCGTATGGTACTGGTTTAAGTGAGTTAACCACCACCACCTCAGGTTGGGATGATCAATCTGACCTGGTTGACACCTACCTGGCACGGAATTCCTACTTCTACGGACGAAACATCAATGCCCAAAGTGGTTTAAATGCATTTATAAACCAATTAACTCGTATTGAAGCCACAGTGCAGATAAGAGATGGTTTATATGGTGTTTTTGACAATGATGATGTTGTCCAGTATTTAGGGGGCCTTTCCATGGCTGCCAAAGCATTATCCGGCCGTAATGTGCATGTTTACATTGCAAACACCAGAAGCACACCAAAAATCGAAACATTATCCTCATTTGTGAATAATGAGATAAGAACACGCCTTTTAAACCCTAAATGGGCTGAAGGAATGCTAAAAAACGGTTTTTCTGGTGCTCATGAAATCAACGATAATGTGGAGAACATGTTCCGATGGGACGCCATCCAACCAGATTCAATCAAAGATTGGATGTGGCAGGAAGTGGTGGAAACCTACATCTTCAACTCACAGATGAGGAACAAACTCCTTGCAGCTAATCCTCATGCTTTCAAATCAATGGCTGCATGGGCTTTAGAAGCTGCCCGCCGAGGTATGTGGAATCCAGATGCAGCAACCTTAACTCAGCTTAAAGACCTTTATATCAAGGCAAATATAGAGTATGGTGTAACTTGCTGCCATCACACTTGTGGAAACATTGATTTCACCAACTACGTGGTAATGGGTTCTTCTTTAAGCGTGGAACAACTGCAGCAGTTCGCAGATATCATGCAGGCTGCTACTGGTGAACCGGTAACTGTGGGTACTACAGGAAATCCATCTCAGCCCACTGGTTCTGTATCATCTGCTGTAGGGTCATCTTCTACTGCAGGGGATGAACCTTCCAGTGCTTCCAGTAGTCAAGACCAGAGTCCATCTCTAGCTGAATCCGGATCAGAAGCTGCAGGTAGTGATGGATCTTCCAGTTCCTACGAGGTATCTGAGAAGAAGTCTTCTTCTTCTCCACAGTCTAACATGCCATTGGTGGCAATGGTTGGAGTGTTAATGCTCGTGGGTCTGGTAGGTTTCGGTTACTTCCGAAACAGTATATTGGGATTCATCAAAAAATAAGCAATTTCACCCCCCCATTTCTTTTTTTGGGGATTAATTACATTTTTTTTAAATTTATCATCAATTGAAATCAAAAGATTTATATTCAATTTATTTTTAATATCTTTAAGGAATGCTTGAAATATTTTGGTGATAGTATTTTTGGTTAAAATAACAGTGTTCTAGATGGGGTGTAATGA
This sequence comes from Methanobacteriaceae archaeon, assembly GCA_013403005.1. NCBI lineage: Archaea > Methanobacteriati > Methanobacteriota > Methanobacteria > Methanobacteriales > Methanobacteriaceae > Methanobacteriaceae archaeon. Next base: position 71,568 of record JACBOA010000007.1, read on the forward strand.
TGGTCCGGGTATTAAAAAAAGGCCTTATTTGCTCCAAAAAGTAATAATACAAAGCTGATCGAAAATATTATAAGCTATTTGATTAAATCATAGTGTGGTTAACATATAAGAATGTGATTATCATGATGGATTTACTATGGAAACTGGGAATACTCTCAATAGTTTTGGTTTTCGGTGTTAAAATTGGATTAGCCATGGGTTTCGCAGGTCTTTCCAAGAAAGTAGCAGCCGCAATCATTTTAGGCTACGGAGGCGGTATACTACTACTTACATTCATTGCTGGCGCTTTTATTGACCAGATACAGGGTTTTGTTTACACTTATAGTTCTGTTTTAGGGATCGTTATGGCAGCAGTGATTTTATATGCTGGATTCCACACCCTTAAAGAATGGAAAATTCACAACAAAAACAGTGTTACTGCAACCTGCATGGCCATGATTGCTCCCTGTCCCTGTTGTTTCGGAGCAGCAGTGGCAGCCATAGTCATCGCCGCGCCAATGATTGGTGCTTCAGCCTTTGCAGTGGGTGAATATGCTGCTTTGTTTCTCATGATTGTAATGACAGCATTTTATTTACTTTCAGGGTTTATTGGCCGTGCATTAAACAAACCGTATCCTGTTATGCTGGGTAATTTCATGTTGTTTGCCGGGTTTTACTTTTTAACCTCAGCCATAGTAATCCCCAACATCAGCACAGTTTTAACCCAGAAAATGACCCCCATAGAGATTCCAGATGTTTGGATGTTTTCATATGCATTGATAACCTTGATTGTACTGGCAGCTGCTGGTTATTATATAACCCGTAATAGAAGCCCATTTGTAGATCAATCATCAGGAAATCAATCATCTAGTAACAAGTAGTATGGATTATCAATTATTAAAACAGAGATTTATAGATCAGCATTAAATTAGAAATATAATCGTATAAAATCAAAATATTAAGTGATACATATGGTAGCGATTCCAGGTAGTGAAATGTTAGGCTCAGCTTTGCATGTTATATCCCAGAGCCTCCTGATTCCAGTTATTGTAGGACTTCTGGCCTTTATGGTCTATGCAATCGTAAGCTTCGGAGGTCTATTATCCGAATATACAGGTAGAATAAGGGTTAGCACAGATACAATGGAAAAAATTATCAGCGATTTTGCAAGGAAAGGCACATCTGATGGGATTAAAGAAGTGATGGAGGCCAGTGAACTCCCTACTGGTTATAAAAACATAATAATCAAAATTGCATCCCACCCTGAACTGGGAAGCAGATCCAGGGAGGCTCTGGCTCGAAAGTTAATTGAAAAAGAAGAAGCCACCGCAGCTAAAAGCCTTGAGAAAACTGATATTGTAACTCGTTTAGGCCCCACACTGGGATTGATGGGAACACTGATACCCATGGGACCTGGACTGGCAGCACTTGGTGCTGGAGACATAAACACTCTGGCCAATGCCATCATCATTGCTTTTGATACTACTGTGGTGGGATTGGCTGCAGGTGGTGTAGCCTATGTTATATCCAAAATCAGGAGAAGGTGGTATGAAGAATACCTCTCCAATCTCGATGCTCTGTGTGAAGCTGCCCTAGAGGTGATGAACCATGGTAAGGCGCAAACGCCGTATGCTGGTTGATCATGGTGAAGATCCTACAGCAGGGTCCGCTAACCTAGTGGATGCCATGCTGGTTTTAGCTGTCGGCTTTCTGATATTCCTGGTAATGTCCTGGAACATGCAGAATGTGGTGTTTGCTGATATGTCCCAGGAAGAACGCCAGCAGACTATGCAAGCCATGAAACAGGTTGCTGAACTCCAGCAGGGTAAAGAACTTAATGAAACACCCCAAACTCAATCTGGATCAGGACAGGGATATGCTAAAAAAGGAACTGTGTATCAGGATCCCAAAACTGGAAAACTGATAATGGTGACTGGTTGACCAGATGCGGATCAAAATCCGCCTGAAAACTTAAATTATATCTTCTTTCCATCTTTTTTAATTATCTTTTTTTATATTCCGATTGTTTTTTAGATTTCTCCTTTCATCACCTTTCATCAATTTCCCAAAAATTATAGAAGAGGATAATATTTTTTTATCTCGTAATCTGTCACCTGGCGGTTAAATTCATCACATTCCATCTTTTTAAGGGTGATAAACCTTTCAAACGAGTGTGGTCCCAGGGTTTCCTTCATTAATTCTGATTCTTCTGAGTACCTTATAGCTTCCTGCAAGGATGATGGTAAGGTTTCTATCCCTTTCTCAACCCTTTCTGCTTCGTTTAAACCGTACAAATTTAATTCCATAGGTTCTGGTACTTCGCATTTTTCCTTTATTCCTTTTAAACCTGCCATGAGCATAACTGCCAGCTGAAGATAAGGGTTACCTGAAGGGTCAGGGCAGCGTACTTCAATCCGGGTTGCTTCTTCTCTACCCGGCTGGTATTGCGGAACTCTAACCAGGGCTGATCGATTACTGCGGGACCAGGCAATATAAACTGGGGCCTCGTAGCCAGGAACCAGCCTTTTATAGGAATTTATCCAGGGATTTAGGATGGATGTTATTTCCTTTGAATATTTAAGCACTCCTCCCAGGTAAGAACGAGCATAATCCGAGAGATGGTAGGGATCATCTGCATCGAAGAAAACATTTTTATCTCCACGGAAGAGGGATTGATGGGTGTGCATTCCAGAGCCATAATCCCCATTCAGTGGTTTGGGCATGAAAGTGGCGTAGACTCCGTGTTGGGTGGCGATTTCCTTTACAGTTAATCTATAGGTGACCATGTTGTCTGCCATTTTCAGGGCATCATCATAGCGCATGTCTATTTCATGCTGGGAAACTGCTGCTTCATGATGAGAATACTCCACCCGTATTCCCAGCTTTTTCAAGGCTAAAACAGTGTCTCTCCGGAGGTCTGATGCCAGATCAAGAGGGGTAAGATCGAAGTAACCCCCTTTATCCAGGGGTTCAGGTTTTTCCGGTGATTTGAAGTAGAAATACTCCAGTTCCGGTCCAACATAAAAGTGACTGAAGCGGTATTTTTTCATCTTTTCCAGGGCTCTTTTTAAAACGTAACGGGGATCACCTTCATAGGGTTTGCCGCTGGGTTGCAAGACATCGCAAATCATTCTGGCAACAGAATTTTCATGTGGCCTCCAGGGTAATATGGCAAATGTGTCTGGATCCGGCATGGCGATCATATCCGACTCTTCAACATCCTGGAAACCAGTTATACTGGATCCATCAAAACCCATTCCCCTTTCCAGTGCATTTTCAAGTTCTTCATTGGTTATGGCAAAGCTTTTAAGAACACCATTAAGATCAGTGAACCATAAACGAATGAATTCAACGCCTTTGTCTTGAACTTCTGCTATTATGTCGTCTTTTCCTCTCATTTTATCCCTAAGCCTTCCAGATTTCTGATGGAAATTTCAGTTCTCAACTCACTTAACTCAGTTTACGAATTATAATCATTATTATCACTCTAAAAAACCTAATAACATTTAAATACTTATATCATTACTATTTATCTAAAATCAAGTTATAAGTATTTGATTCATTATATATTAATTATAGATAGTAGGTTCATATGGAACATGACGAGAATACAATGTAATATATCTTTTTAAAATGATTTTAATTGATTAATGAAAAGCAATAGCTGATTAAATATTATTAAATTTTAGGAGTTAGGTAATGATTATACCAGTTTTAGATATCAAAGACGGAGTGGCTGTTTCAGGAAAATCAGGTAACAGAGAAGAATATAAACCTTTGAAAACAGTTTTTAGTCAGTCTTCAAATCCTTTTTCAATAGCCATGTCTCTTAAAAATCAAGGTGCTAAAGCGCTATACATTGCTGATCTGGATTCCATCGATGGAAAAGGCTCTAATCTGGATGTTGTGAGAGAAATTAACTCCCATATTCCGGTGATGCTTGATTGCGGTGCTCATGATCTTGATTCTGTCAAAGAAGCTCTTCAAGTAGCAGATAAGGTGATTGTGGCCACAGAAACCTTAAAAAACCTGGAGGACCTTCATGAAATATTCCTCAGAATTAATAAAGAACATTTAATTGTAAGTGTGGATGTATTAAATAACCAAATCCTCAACAAACATTTTCAATTAGATTTTAACAGTCTAAAAGAAAAATTAGAAGAATTAGAACCATTATGGGTTATACTTTTAGATATTACCAGTGTAGGGACAGAAGAAGGGTTTAACAGACGCTTGATAGATGAATTCGCTGGTTTAAAAAGCTCAATTATATTAGGGGGAGGTATTACAGAAGTAGACCTAAAACAAATTCATGATTTAGGTGTTGATAATGTATTGGTGGGCACGGCCCTTCATAGTGGAAAAATGAAACCTATTTTTTGATGAATTGATGAATGAATTATTCTGGATAATTAACTCCCTTAATATCATTTTTTTGACCATAAAAAACCTTATTCGGGGAATTATTGTGTTGTTCCTATCATTTCAAGGAATTATTATTGATAAAGATGATTTCATTTGAAATCATCCTAGTTTTTGACAGATCCTATTTTATTTAGAGAAATTCCTTAACAATAAACTATCCTTAAACTTATTAGTAGTCTCAACTAATGTAGATTATGGTTAAATTTTTGATTGTAGGTCCAGTTACCAGAGATACTATTTTAAAAAAGGATTCCACCTGTCGAGGGGTAGGTGGACCAGTTTATTACCAGTCCAGTGTATTATCAGCCCTTAAAATCAGTTTGAAGGCTATAGTAACTTTAGGTAGGGATGATGAACATTTATTGAAATATTTCCCCTCTGATTTAGATATTCAACCAGTTTGGGGCGATGAGTCCATGGTATTTGAGAACTGTTACCCTGATGAAAATCCCAATCACCGCATTCAAAGGGCATGTATACCTTCAAATCCAGTTAACATATCGCATCTTTCTGGTATTGATTTTAAAACCTTTGATGCAGTACTGGTTTCCCCACTTTCACCCTATGATGTTCCCCTTAAAACCCTTAAATATATCTCACAACAGGGAGTTCCTGTTTATTTAGGTGCTCAGGGGTATTTACGCCACTTGGAAGGTCAAAAAGTTGTTTTAAAACCATGGGATAATTATAGAAAGTTTTTAAACTATGTTGATTTTCTTTTTTTGGATGAAGTTGAGGCTGCAGTGGTTACTGCTGATGAATCACTTTCACTAGATGAAATTTCAAAAAAACTGTCTCTTTCTGGGCCTAAAGAAGTCATTATCACCAGGGGAAGTAGGGGATCTCTAATCTATTCTAAAGATAAAGATGAGATCTATGGAATACCTGCATTTCCTTCCAAGGAAAGGGCAGACCCTACCGGTCTTGGTGATAGTTATTTGGCTGCTTATGCACTTAGAATGCAGGAGACCGGGGACACTTATGAGAGTGGAATTTTTGCATCAATAGTATCCTCTCTGAAATTAGAGAAAAAAGGAGCATTTCACAGTAACCGGCAAGAAATTGAAAATAAACGTTCAAAGTTTATCTATTTAATCAATAACACCAATTAGATATGGGTAAGATCATGCTGACCATTTAATTAATTTAATTGGATTGGGATTTAACTTATTATCCATCTTTTATTTGTCCTTTACAATGTAGTTTTGAAAATAAATTTTGGATTTTAATCAATTTATCTAAATTTCATGATCCGATTAATAATGGCAATATTAAAAATGGTAACAAACCTGCAGCAAAGAAGAGAACAATCCCTGCTATGGTGTAGTTAGTCTTACGATCCATTATTCCACTGCAAATTAGTATCACAGCTACAAATGCCAGTATAGGGGGAAGTATGTGGGAATAAAGTAGTGATCCAAACACAACAGTATCTGCCATTTTATCAAAATCTCCATTTTGTACTCAATGCATCATATAATTTTCTTAATATTAACAAGTTTTGCCTAGAAAAAGTTTTGCTTTAGAAAATTCTTTTTATATTCAATTCTCAAATCAAAATTTGTTTAATTTTTTATAATAACCTAATATGTACCTGTTTATTACCCTCAAACTATAGCATCAATTAATATAGTAAATTCTCTCTGGCCCAATACTGTATAAACCATCACTGTAGGGATAAAATATTGGTTGAATAGTATTTATATTGTAATATACTTGGAAGGCGCTTTTCTTTTTAGCAGCGTATTTGTTAACGTTAACATCAGTGTAGTTCTTGGTCAGTGGCAGGGGATTAGCTCTGACTGTGTGGTAATAGTAAATGGGGAACTGTCTGTATTTTAAATTGGGATATTTTTCCATCATTTTTTTCATACCCTGGTAACAGGCCAGGTGATCAACATTACCATCACCGGTGGTGGTGTAAAAGACATTGTATCCTCCGTTAAGGTACAGATTTTCCATGGTGGTAAATACATAGTCGGAGTTTAAGGTACCATCATCAAATCCATGAATATTATAATCATTACATCCCCACAACGCCATCACTCTTTTAAATGAATCCTCCCGGATTAACTTCTTCCTGTAATCTGCAGTGGCATTGGCAGGAATATCTATATTGTAATAATTCCTTACAGTGAGCAATTTAGATGATAAGGCATCTCCCGAGGTCATAAGCTCGAAATGGACTGTGGACCCATTTTCCATAATTCTTTGAATTGTTCCCCCCACCCCTATAGTTTCATCATCAGGATGAGGGATAATAAATGCTACTTTGTCTGGGGTGGATGCAGCACTTCCATTACCTGATCCGGTGTCTGTTGCATTATCACTTTGTGTGTTGTTGTTTGCTGAAAATATGGGGAATAATACTATAAACAAAATTAGGGGTATTGTTAAAATAAGGATGATGGTATTTCTATTCATTTTTTAGCCCTTTATCAATTGTATATCTTTTGCATCTGAAAAACATAAAAAACTCTTTATGCACTTAAAGGTGAATTATTTTTTTCAAATATAGACCTTGTATATGGGATGTTATTTTTATAGATATGATTTTCATAAATTTTATTCAGATGATTTTAAATTTATCTGTGAATTGTTCGTGAACTGGATTTTTAAATTTTCTACAACTGTATGGTGTAAAATATAATATAAATAATTTATTCTATTGTATTAAGGAATGGAAAGTTTTTTACGCCTACATATAAAATAATAAATTCAACAATAAAAATTAAAAGAGAATTTGGGGTTAAAAAAATAGTTTTAAAACCCCTTGAATTGTTATTTTAATTTAAGGGGTCTACTGAGCTAAGCTGGCAGTGAACATATCGTTCTGCAGCGGTAAATCCTTCTGGCCAGCAGGTACCGAGTACCAGTTCTTTACTACTTGCAGGGAACTGGATTAGATTGGTGGTGTAATCATATCTTATATCGTTATTTGAAACCACTTTGTATGTATATTTCTTCTGAGTCAGATAATCCTTAATAATAACGATATCTCCGGTTTGGAGCTTATCTATATTATCAAATGGAGCTGAGAAACGGGTGTGATGTCCTAATAATCCCATAGATCCTTTTTCACCAGGGTAAAAGCTTTTAGGCAGGGTACTGTCTGGTGCAGAATAATGATAAACTGCACTTGCTGCATTTAAAGTGTCGTATCGAATGTTCCAGTTTACTCCCAGTTTAGGTATGGATACTGTTCCAAAAATTGGTGAAGTGGGCAGTTTACTGGAGTCTATCTTCAGACTGTTTTTTATTGCATCGAAGGAAGCACTAGATTCAGATCCACTTATTCCCTTAAGTAATGATTCTACTTTAAATCCTTCCTGTGGATAAGTATAAACAACACTGTAGAGGGCTCCGTTGGTATTAACCCATAATTCTCTCTGTTCTTTCTTGGAACCATTTCCCTGGATCTGGTAGGTGTTATCATAAGCTACTTTTCCATTAACATCAACTTTGTTACTGGAAGATAGTTTAATCTTACTTTCTGATTCCTTGATTAGTTCAGGAACAAAATCTGCAGGGACCTTGTAACCTGGTGGTATAGTCTGACGGTTTACAGTGATGTTGCTGCCAGTATCTGGATCTTTGAAGGCAACCACTTGGCTGCCCTGGCCTGGAACTTGCTGCCAATTGGCAGGATAGTTAAAAGAAATTTCACCATTCTGATAATGTTTGGTTTCAATATTAGCACTACCAAATGATATTGTAAATGCCAGTACTATGGCAGCCAGAAAAACAATTCCTAAAATATATTTCTTCAAATAAATAATCTCCCTAAAAATTTTTTTTCATGAAATCCTGATTTACATGAATTTTTCTTAATTCTTAAATTAAGTAACCCCTTTTTTTACTAGTGTAGGTACTCCACGTTTAAATAAGTTGTGGTACTATTAAGGAACCATTAACTCTAGTGATGAAGAGAGAATCATCACCAGTTCAAGAGGGTTCTCCTAAGTTCTTTTTCTGTTTCAGCTATTAAATCAACTTTTTCAACTTTAATACCTTTTTCCCGTAAGTAATCTGCTAATTCAGCTGGACTGGTGCTTTCATCCACATCTGTGAGTATAGAACTATTTTCATAGGATATATTGCTGGCACCAAAATGGAATAGGGCATCGTATGTTTTTTCCAGGTCATCAACTTTCAACCGGTAGGAGCGAGTTTTATGGGAAATCTGAGCTATGTCAATGTTCATCCTCTGCAGCACAATAAGCACGTGTTTATCCAGAGCATCTTCCATGACCTGGGTGTCTATAGTGTTTTTGTTACAGTTGATACGTACTGCTTGGCATATTTGAGCTAAATCACGTGAATGAGCAAAACTGGGCTGTAAACCTTCACCACCCTCTTTCTTTGATTGATAAACTTTCATGAATCTTTCCAGAGCTTCTGGTTCGAATGTTTCTCCCAGATCTTCTAGATTCCTACGGAAAACCTCAGCCACTTCTTCAATCTCTGGATTTTTTAGGAAGATATGTAAGGGGGCTCGTCGCAGGTGAGCTTCATCCATAATACTTATATCTAGGTTGGTTGAAAATGCGGGGATGAAATGAGTGTGGAGAATAACGGGAATACCACGCACATAAACTACATCCTTCTTATTTTCCATGGGCACGATTAATCGGTTTAGGATGAGTTCATGATCATCCCGTTGTCTTCCCAAATCATCTATGAGAAGGATACCTCCATTTGCTTTAATAATGGGAGAAGTTTCATAAACACCTTTATTAGGATCGTAATTGGTTTCTAATTTGTTCAAATTCAATTCTGAACCAGTCAGAACGAACGGAGCATAAATTTTAACCCAACGAGGATCACTGGGCTGTTCTTCACATTTTTTATGAAAATCTGGATCGTAAAGTTGTATAACTTTCCCACCAAATTCTATGTATTTGGGGATTACCAGAGGAGGTAAAAGATCAGGCATGGTGCTGATGATAAATGTTTTTCCAGTACCAGGTGGTCCATAAACGAAAATTCCTTTTCCAATAATACAGGACTCAATTAATGCTTCTTTGGCATATTCAACTCCCACCACTTGATTAAAGGTTTTCTGTATTACTTCTGGAGGGATTTTAATGGGATGGCGGTGGTGCATCTGCACCTTCATGATCTCAAAGTACTCTTCATAGGGGACGGGTGCAATACCAATGTAAGGGTTTTCTTCAGCAATGCCCTTAACCTTTTCACGCCCTTTTTTGGTTATTGTGTATTCAACACTGGAAAATAGAAAACCTCCACTAACCGGTGCGCAGAAACCACTTTTCTCCATTTGACTTAAAGTAACCTCCAGAATATCCCAATGTATTCCGGTTAATTCATTAATGGTGCTGGTTTTCACCGTACCATAACTGGCGATAATTTTCAGTATCAATCCTTTAACAAAACTGTCAGACAGCTGGAGATCATCAATGTTTTTAGGCTGTTTTAGAGCTTTGAAAATTTTTTCCATTTTTTCATCGTGAAAGTAGTCCATAGAATCAAACCACCTGAAATTTCCTATTTTCAGTTTCAAAGAGTTTTCCAGTTCCTTTTTAGAGACTAAATTATTTTTTTAATATTAAAGTATGTCTTTAACCTGACCAATGTCTGAAATCACTTCCACATCCAGACCTTCTCTTTTTATAATATTTTCTTCTTCATCAGTTAATTTAGAATTCACAAGTATAGCAGACATTCCGGCGTTGGTTGCTCCCAGTATATCCTCACTGAATTTATTTCCCACCATCACTGATTTTTCAGCCTGACATCCCATGCGTTTTAAGGCCATTTGAAAGATTTCGATATGTGGTTTTTCCGACCCGGCCTCTTCTGAGGTTACCACATCATCAAAGAAATGATAAAGATCCAGTCTTATGAGTTTCTCCCATTGCTTAATGGTTAAACCATTGGAGATTGCTCCCAGTTGGTAGTTATTTTTTTTAAGGTAAATGAGGGTGGACATGGTGTCAGGGAAGAGTCTTAAAAGAGCGAATTTAACATTGTGGTAGGTGATCATGCCCAAAGCTATGAGTCGTGGGTTTTCATCTCCAAGAACGCGTTTGGTTAATATATTGAAGTGTTTATTGTAGTTAGATCCTTTCTCAGCAATGATCTCACGCAAAAGCAAGTAGGCATCCTGATTTGTTAAGGGTAAACCAGCATCGATCATGGCTCTTAGTGCAGCTTTACGAGCTAACTCCGCAAAACCAGAAGTATCATACAAAGTATCATCTATATCAAAAAAAACAGCTTTGATCATATTATCCGCTCATTCATTTGATAATACCCGCACTTGATTTTACGCAATTCTATTTTTTTTTTTAATTCATGATTAGGATGGGGATGATATATAACTGTGATGTATTATATTTTGTACAGATTTCTAGGATTTTTCTAGATTGAAAAACATGCCCATAAAATTATTTTTATTCTAGTTGAAAAAGGCATCTAAGCTACTCTGCCGCTCTTTATGCACTATTTCTTCATGTGAATATCCTAAAGAGTCAATTATTCTTGATACTGCTGGAAGAACTTGGTTATCGATGTAGTAGGAAGGATCATATTCTGCTTCAGTAGCATCTTCCACAGGTTCTGCGCGCTGACTGATAGGGCCTTTACCTTTAACTACTATGTACTGAATTATGGTTCCCCGACCTGCTTTCCTTCCTCTAGCAATAGCCTTTTTTGCAGCAATAACATGTGGTGCCATCTGTTTATATTTATCGGGATTTTTAGTGAGTTGGGTGTGGATTACCAGATCCTTAAGGGGTATTTCACCATTTTTGATCTCGTCAATAACATTTTTGATGATTTCAGCAGCTTTATCAGGAGATCCATCTTTTAAGATTGCCGTCATCACTTTTTCCTGTGTCTTTTTAGCTACAGGAGCCCAATCTCGCCTAACTAGCTCTAATCCCTTAACAACAATTTTATCACCCTGTATAAGGGCGTAACGTTTTTTAGTAACAAAAAAACCCCTTTCGTAGAATCCTTCAAATTCCAGTTCCATTCCAGGGGGAAGTTCATTATTAACAGAATCCAGAAACTTGTCAACGGTTTCTTTAATTTCTTTGCGCAAACTTACACCAAATTTGGAATGAATTGTCCATTTTTTAGGGGATATAATGATTATTATTATATTTATTATTATATTTTAATAAAAATTGTTTTTAAAAGAGAAATATGGTTAAAAGAGAATAGGGTGTTTGTTCAGATTTCATGGAATCTGAACAAGATTAAAACTAAACTATTCTTTAACCATAGTTCCGTTGATAATACCATCCTGACCAGGTCTGGAGGTAACTTTAACTTTACCCACGCTGGTTTCAACAACTGCACCTTTAGTGATGATATTACGCCTTACAAAGTGAGTGTTTGCCTGGTTTTCCACCACACTGATAATTTCGGCTAGTTCTACTTCTTGGGTTTCGGGGTTAACTACGTTGATTTTCTGTTCATTGGTGAGTCGGATCTTTTCATTCCCACCTTTGGTTCGGATTTTTTTTATTCTCCGATCTCCAATTTTGGTTTCTGCAGCTTCCCTACCAAATTCCATTTTTCTTTTGTTACGATTACTTTTAGCCCGTGCACCAGTTGGTTTTCTCACGGATCTTCCTTGCCATATTGCCATATTATCTACCTCTATTAACTTAATTTACAATTTATTCTTTCTATTTCAATAAAAAGTCATGGAAATTCATTATTGAATAATTCCTTTGGAGTGTAAAAAAGTCTTTTTATAAGTCTTCATCTCCAGATGTAATGATTTTACAGTGTATGATATATTAACCTTTCCCCCTATTTATAAAAAAGATGAATTTCAAAAACTTCCAAGTTTTTTTGAGGGGTATTATGGTTCATACGAAGATACGGACCAAACATTAATATTAAGAACACCCCATAAATAACAACAATTCAATTCAAAAAATATTAAGCTAATTCAATAGACTAATTCAATAGATAATACTTGGTTCCAGGGGATAATACCATGGATAATGTATTGGAATTAAGAAAATTCGTGGCACCAGAATTCATTTTTGGCAGTGGTGCCAGATTACTTGTGGGACGTTATGCTAAGAATTTCGGTGCCCGTAAAGTTTTAGTGGTCACAGATCCTCATGTACTTTCTTTAGGCTTGGTTAATCCTGTTTTTGAATCTTTGAAGGATGAAGGAATTGATTACGTAGTATATTCTAATGTCACACCAAACCCCAATGAGGAACAGGTAATGCAAGGATCCAATGTTAACTTGAATGAAAACTGCAACTTCATTGTAGCAGTGGGTGGTGGTAGTCCCATGGATTGTGCCAAGGCTATTGGGATTGTGTGTTCCAATAATAAGGATGTGTGCGAATTTGAAGGTGTGGATAAAGTTGCTGTTCCATCACCACCACTGATCTGCATACCAACAACAGCGGGAAGCGCTGCAGATGTTTCCCAGTTTGCAATAATAACTGACAGCCGGCGTAAATTAAAGATGGCAATTGTTAGTAAGACTGTGGTGCCAGATGTTGCATTGATTGACCCGGAAACAACTCTTACCATGGACAGATTCCTAACCCTTTGCACAGGTTTTGATGTTTTAAGCCATGCTGTAGAGGCCTATGGCTCTAATGCCAGTTCACCCATCACAGATTTACATGCACTGGAAGCCATTCGCTTAGTAGCATCTAACCTCATTCCCACCAGTAATGATCTGCAAAACATTGATTTAAGGGCTCAGATGATGTTAAGCAGTCTACATGCAGGATTAGCATTTTCCAATGCAAGTCTTGGACTTATACATGCAATGGCCCATAGCCTGGGTGGTTTTTTGGATTTGCCCCATGGTGAGTGTAATGCCATACTCCTGGACCATGTGGTTGAATTCAATTTTGAATCAGAAGTGGAGAAATACCGGCAAATAGGCGAAGCTCTTGGACTTCAATTAGGGGGAGTCAGTGACAATGAGGCTAAAAGAATTCTTATTGGCGGAATAAGAGATCTGAAGGCCCAAGCAGGTATAAACCATTCTCTCAAAGATGCTGGGGTAACTACCAGTGATATTCCAGAACTGGCCAGAAAAGCCATGAATGATGCATGTATTATTACCAATCCCCGAAGACCGAGTCTGAGTGATGTAGAGGTGATTTTTAAAAATGCCCTCTGATCCGGATCAAAATTGGAACTCTATCCGTGAGAAAATAATAGGTTTAGGGGAACAATCTATTAGAAAGAGTTATTACCCGGAACTGCAGCAACGGCTTTCTGAATTAGAGCGGTTTAGGGCCTTATTAGATGAAACTAACGATGCTATATTTCTTTTAGAAGTATCTTCCGGACGTTTTGCTGATGTTAATTACTCTGCCTGCCAGCAACTTGGATATTCACCTCAGAAAATGCTGGAAATGTCTGTTAAGGATATCATAGCTCCTGATGAGATAGGGGAGATGAATGACATTTTCCGGATTTTAATTGAGGAAAAAGATGTTGAAAATCGTAGAACCGTTGAAACAGTGCTGCGTAGGAAAGATAGTTCCAGGATGTGTGTGGAAATCAACCTTAGCCTGGTTAGTTTCAGTGATGACTTTTATATTGTCATGGTGGCACGTGATATAACCGAACGCAAGGAGTTTGAAAAATCACTTAAATCTTCCCTCAAAGAAAAAGAAGTTTTAATACGTGAAATACATCACCGGGTTAAAAACAACATGCAAATTATCTCCAGTTTACTCAACCTGCAAAAACAGTATGTAAATGATGATGAAGCAGTGAATGTACTTCTGGAAAGCCAGAACAGAGTTAGATCAATGGCCATGATCCATGAAAAACTCTACAAAACCAGGAATTTCTCAGAAATAAACTTCGCAGATTACATAAAAAGTCTGGTGGATGATCTTTTCCATTCCTATGGTGCAGATCCCGCCAAAATCAAAAAGAAGATGATTTTGAAAGAAGTGATGTTGGGATTAGAAACAGCCATTCCTTGTGGCCTTATAATCAGTGAACTGGTAACCAACACTCTCAAATATGCTTTTCCCAATGATATGAAGGGTGAGTTTAAAATCGAACTTGATTCAGATGGGGAGAAATATTGTCTTACTATTAGTGATGATGGTGTGGGTATACCGCCCCATATTAACTTTGGTGAAACAGAAACACTGGGTTTGCAACTGGTCAGCACACTGGTGAATCAATTGGAGGGTAGAGTTGAACTAAGCCGCAATAAGGGAACTAAGTTTAGAATATTTTTCAGAGAATTAGAGTATTCTGAAAGAATTTAACCTGCCACTACATTACAAATTAAACTTGTAACATTAAATTTGGATATATTTAAACCTTTGGATATATTTAAACCGGGGTTGTAAAGTTATGGGGAGTGATTTTTGAAAAATTTTTGAAATAATTTGTATTTGTTTGTGAAAAACCATAATAAACGAATTTGAAATTTAACTACATTCCCACACCCTTTAACTTTAAAGTCCCTTCAAACCAAATAATTTATTTTAACCCTTTTTTATCTTATAACCCTCTTTTATCTTAAATTTTTAATTCACTTGTTTCTCATATTTTTCCAAGAGCTTTGATATCTCTCATCACCATTAACCTATTCCCATTATTCTATTCATATCAAAAACAACTTGGAATGTTTGATTTATAGTAGGGGTAAATTTAAATATCGTAACATTACAACTCACTAACAGGAGAATCATATCTATATTTTTCTAATTAATGACTTCAAAGCCTTAAATGATTAGAAAAGGATTTCAATGTTAATAATGGTTATTAAAACAATAAACAGGTGAATTAATGAAGATCGGAATGTCACATGGGGCTGGTGGAGAGTTAATGCAGGGCCTCATCTCAGAAATGATACTGGGTAACATCAAAAACAAAAATGTAAACGGTGGATTGGGTCTGGATGAATTGGATGATGGGGGAACTATTCCCCTTGGTGAAAATGAGATTGTTATAAGTACAGATAGTCATACCATTGACCCATTATTCTTCCCGGGAGGAGACATTGGTAGAATATCAATGGCTGGTACAGTGAACGATGTTTCTGTCATGGGAGCCCGTCCACTGGCAATAGCCAATGCCATGATCATCAGTGAGGGGTTTCCAGGTGAGGATATGGAACGCATTATCAAATCTATGGATGAGGTGTGCCAGGAAACAGGTGTGGCCATTGTTACCGGGGATACCAAGGTAATGGAGCAAGATAAACTGGATAAAATGATTATATGTACTACCGGGATAGGAATAGCTTCTAAGGATGCCATAACCCGTGATTCTAATCTCAAAGTGGGAGACAAGGTCATCCTCACTGGTAGTGTGGGAGATCATGGAATATCATTAATGAGCTACCGGGAAGGATTCGGCTTTGAAACAGACCTGAAATCTGATGTGGCTCCAGTATGGGGTATGGTGGAAGCTGCCCTGAACATCGGAGGGGTGCATGCCATGAAAGACCCCACCCGTGGTGGAATTGCCAATGCTCTTAATGAAATGGCCTTTAAATCTGGATTGGGGATGTATCTTGATGAAGAGAAAATACCAGTAAAACGAGAAGTGCACGCTGCCTCAGAGATGCTGGGAATAGACCCCTACGAGGTAGCCAATGAAGGTAAAGTTATTATGAGTGTTGAGGCTGACAAGGCTGATGAAATATTAGCAGCCATTCGTAAAACACGGTATGGAGAAGAGGCGCAGATCATTGGTGAGATAACTTCAGATAAACATGTGATTCTGGAAACTACAATGGGTGGTAAGAGGATACTGGAGGCGCCAATCGCAGATCCAGTGCCAAGAGTATGTTAAATTAAACTTAGAATATTAATTAATGGTATTAATGGGTATTAAAGGGTGATAAAATGCAGGAATTTTGGGGTTTAAGACTGGCAGCTTTAATAATTGACGTAATTTTCATAACTCTCCTTTTATGGATTCTAACTGCATTAATCTACCCATTAATAGCATGGACTGGTGGCTTCGCAATTTTGAACTTCTGGCTCCTTTTATGGGGAATCATCACCCTGCTATATTTCACTATAATGGAAGGAAAATGGTGCACCACACTGGGCAAAGGTTTATTCAAATTTAAAGTCAGGTCTGATGAAGGTGAAATGAACTATAAAAAAGCATTACTAAGAAATCTCTCCAAATTTCTAATTATACCACTGGTGGTTGATATTGCAGTGGGTTTCAGGGCTGAAAAGGAAACTAAAAAACGATATCTTGATCATTTTGCTGGGACAAGAGTCGTAAAATCTGGATTAAAATGATCTGAATCTGAATTAAAACAATTACCTAATCTTATTAGACTTGCTCTAATAGTTCCTATTACATCTATAGTTAAGCTATAAATTTTTGATTCTGATGAATATGCATTTAAGAAAAAGAGTAGGTTAATATCATTATTACAGATATTAACCATTATTTAACCTTATTCTAGATTTTATTCTACAATTCTAACCTCTTGAACTGCTGGTTTAGCTATTGCTCTGCCGATTATAATGGTTGCAACTACTGCAATAATGGTAATAATAATCGCATATATCAGTAAACCAGTTACACCATCCCCTTTAGGCACATATAGCAGTATAATGGCCTTTATAGCTTCATTCCATGCTAAGGCTGCAATCAAACCAAATGCAGTGGTCATCAATGTAGCAATGGTCTGAAGTACCTGTCCCTTAACTTCCTCGGCTTGTTTTTTCATGATCTTTCCTCCCAACGAAAACTGTGAATAATATTTTGAAAATTATGATTTATTAAATTAATCCTTAAACGAACATTTATGGCATAGATGCTCAATAAAAAAACTAGTTCCCAAATATTTTTCCAAAATTTAGTGAACTATGCAATTAAAAAATTTAATAGCCATAAATAAATTATTATAACAAAACTATCAAAATTCATTACAGAATATTTAATGGTCTAGATTGATTTTAGGGTAAGTGAAAACAATGTCTATGGGTGCATCAACCAAACAGGGCTACGAGATTGCTGCAAAAAGTAGGAAGATAGTCAGATCCCTCATCGATTCCAAAACCGAGAACTTGTCAACTGAGGAAAGATCAATAGTGGAGAGAATTGTACACTCTACTGCAGATCCAGACTATGCGGATATAACCCTTATGAGTGATGATTTCGTTAGCGAAAGTCTTAAGGCAATTACTGCTGGAAAGGATATCCTGACAGATATTAACATGGTTAGAGTGGGTATAAATAAGTACTCCGGAAATATCAAATGTTATATAGGTGATGAGAGGGCTGTTGAACTTGCCCGGGAAAAAGAAATCACCCGAGCTGCTGCGGCTGTAGAATTAGCTGCTCAAGAGGGTTTTGATGGTGTGGTGGTGATTGGAAACGCTCCCACAGCATTGTGGAAAGTAATGGAATTGATTGAATCAGGTTCAATTAAGGTAACCTCAGTCATAGGAGTCCCAGTAGGTTTCGTAGGTGCTGCAGAATCAAAAAAAGCACTTCAGGAAAGTTCAACCCCCTATCTGGTTACTGAAGGCCCTAAAGGAGGAACACCTGTAGCAGTGGCTGCTGTAAATTCTCTGATTAATATTATGAATGCTAATAAAAAATCCTAATAAAATAGCAGTAATAAATGTTAATAACAATAGCAGCTTTTAAAAAGCTTTAAAAAAGATGAGATTTATTATAGGTGAAATCAGTGCAGATTTTAAGGTTTTCAAGAACTCATGAATTTCAGATATTTTCAGAGTTTAAGCAGACCTTAATACTATAGTTTTTTTTGTTTAAGTGATAAGCAGGTTATGTTGTTAGGAGTGTTTTGTAATGAAATCTGAGGATTTGTTTAAAGAAGCTAAAAATTATCTTCCAGGCGGGGTTGATTCTCCAGTAAGGGCTTTTAAACCATACCCATTCTTTGCTTTAAAGGGAAAGGGCCCCCTACTTTTTGATGTTGATGGAAACAGTTACATTGATTACTGTCTAGCCTATGGGCCACTGGTCTTGGGCCATTCCTATCCTCCGGTGATGAAAGCTGTTGGAGAACAACTGAGCAGGGGATCAGCATACGGAGTTCCCACTGAAGCCGAGATTGAACTGGCGAAAGAAGTTATAAACAGGATTCCCTGTGCTGAAATGGTTCGTTTTGTAAACTCAGGCACGGAAGCTACCATGAGCGCCATTAGATTAGCCAGAGCAGTTACAGGTCGGCAAAAAATAGTCAAGTTCGAAGGAGCCTATCATGGTGCCCATGACTATGTATTGGTCAAATCAGGTTCTGGAGCTGTGGGATTACCAGATTCTCCCGGAGTCCCGGAAGAAACTACTCGAAATACAGTTCTTGTTCCTTTCAATAATGAAGAAGCCCTTGTCTCCCTGATGGAAAAAGAAGGCGAAAACCTGGCCGCCATAATACTGGAACCCGTCATGGGAAATGTAGGATGCATCCCTCCAAAAAATGGTTTTCTTGAATTTTTAAGAGATATAACATCAGAATATAACGTTATACTCATTTTTGATGAAGTAATAACTGGTTTTAGAATAGCAAAAGGTGGAGCACAGGATTATTTTGGTGTAACACCAGATCTGGTAACATTAGGAAAAATTTTAGGAGGAGGTTTCCCTATGGGGGCATTTGCAGGATCCAAAGAATTTATGGAACTAATTGCTCCATCTGGAGATGTTTACCAGGCGGGAACATTTAATGGAAATCCTATTTCCATCACTGCTGGACTTGAAACGTTAAAACATCTTGATAACAGGTTTTACCAGGATTTAGAAGTTAAAGGACTGCAAATGCGAAGGGGAATTAAGGACATAATACAGGATGCTGCCCTTGAATATCAGGTTATGGGTTTATCATCAATGTTCCAGGTTTATTTCACTGAAGAGGAGGTCTGGGATTATGCTCAGGCTAAATCTGCAGATACAGAAAAATTTGGGAACTACTTCCACTCACTACTCAATAATGAAGTTTTTATTCCCCCATCACAGTTCGAGTGTTGTTTCCTATCCCAAAGTCATTCAACTGAAGACATTCAAAAAACACTAGAAGCCATGGAAAAAGGAATTAAAAATATAGAAAGATAATCAACGAAACTCATTGGATTTTAAACTTTTTTATAAGATTGGAACGATTAAAAAAAGGGAACTATTAATAAGGATTAAAGTCTTGTTAAAGGGAATTATTTTTAATTTTTTTTTCTTCTATCTTTATTCTTATCCAGTAATTAAATCATTTTACCTAAATCATTTTACCAGGAAGGGTGAGGGTTAAAATTACAATCATTAATATTATAGCCGTGCTTAAAAATCCAATTAGACCTTTTTTTTGGGAAATTGATTCTAATTTTGAGGTTTTACCCATTTCAATGGATCTTTTTTCATCAACCAGCATCATCAAACGGTTCATCTCAACAAAATCATCCATCATTAATTTTTGGTCATTTTGCTCTTCAGTGGATTTTAGCTGTTCTGAATTCCATAAAGACCATTTATCTTGCCTTATGTTGGTTAATATTTCCTCTGCAATTGGTTTTTGTGATAAATTGCTCACTAAAGATGCTTTTTTGGATATGTTCTCAGAAAATTTTATTTCCGGATTATCCAATTCATTCAATGTTGAAACGAATTCCAAGACGTTTCCACAGGAACATGTTTCAAAGTCTTCGGGAGTTTCAGAGTCCTTTAACTCGTAATAACCCTCGCATTTATTACAAAATAAGTATCCTGCAGGATTATCATAAAATTGAATGGATTCTTGGTTTTTTTCCTGGTTCAAAACCATTCAAACACCTTCACTTGGCATTTTTTTAAATAACAAAATTCTTAATTAAAGACAATTTTTGCTTATCTTTAAGGATTTTTTCTTATTTATTATTTGTGTATCAAACTAGATGAGGATAAATGTTAAATAATTTAGGGATCATTAATATTATTCTTCATCATTGATTGAATTTGGTGAATTTCAATTATATTTCAATTATAAATAACTTAAAAATGAAGAAATATTAACACCATGAAAATTGCAGCAGGTGTGGGTGAGAACAAAGCTATAATTAAAGCAGCCCAGAAGGTTGAGAGTGAAGTGATCTTAACTGAATCTGAAGAAGAACTTATTAATTTAATATTAAATGGTGAAGTTGAGGCTGCAGTAAGGGGATCGTTAAGTGCCTCTCATTTAATGGCTTTTTTCAGGGAAAAATATTCCCATATATACCGTGCATCTTTAATGGAGTTTGAAGGAGGTCAGTTTTTACTTGCACCAGTGGGAATTGATGAGGGGGACACCCTGGAACAGAAGGAAAAGATCATTGAATACGGGGCTCAATTTTTAGAAGAAATGGGTATTAAACCAAAAATTGCTATTCTTTCCGGTGGCAGACCTCAGGATAAAGGTCGAAGTTCCCGCATTGATGAGTCAATTCATGACGCTATAAAGTTAGCTAGAATCACAAGGGATAAATATGCAGTTAAACATTACTTTATATTGATTGAAGATGCTATTAATGATGGTGCTAACATAATACTAGCACCTGATGGAATATGTGGAAACCTAATTTTCCGCAGCCTCGTTTTTATAGGTTCCATAAAAAGCCATGGTGCAGTGACCCTTGGAATTAAGGAAATATTTATAGACACATCACGATCACAGAATGAAGAAGGATACTTAAGAGCTCTTAAACTCGCTGAAAAACTTGCAGCAAAACATAAATAGATTTATATTATTCATTAATAAATTATTCATTAATCAAAATTCCAATAAGTATATTTTTCACTACAAAGTTCCTATTAAAAAAATTACTTGAATTTAAGGGTTAAACTTTATTGTAAAATAATTGTAGAATAATCTTATCATCGTAAATCTAAATACTAACTAGTTATTACAATGTATTTTTTTATTTACCTAAAATATAGTCTATTAAATATCAAATAACACAACTAGCTTAAAGGAAATAGAATGTCACCCCTAAAACCTCTTTACAGACTTTATGAATGGTATATCTCCAGGAACCTCAGACCAGAGAACATGCCCAAACACGTGGCCATCATTATGGATGGTAATCGTCGGTATTCTAAGATCCAGGGAAATCGCGATGCAATTGAGGGTCATAAAATGGGTATTGGAACTTTAGAACGAGTACTTGATTGGTGTGTTGATCTGGGTATTGAGATGGTAACTGCATATGCATTCTCCACAGAAAACTTCAAACGACCCCCCAATGAAGTTGAAGGTCTAATGAAACTTTTTAAGGAAAATTTTGAGGGAATTGCCCGTAATAAGAAGATCCACAACAATGAAGTTCGTGTGAAAGCTGTGGGGAAATTGGAACTTTTACCGGAAGATGTTCGTGAAGCAATTCGCATAGCAGAAGAATCAACTGCAAAATACAATAAAAGGCAGGTAAACATTGCCATAGGCTATGACGGGCGTATGGAAATAGTGGATGCCATAAAGAAGATAGTTAAAGAAGTTGAAGATGGGAAAATCAATCTGGATGATATTGACGAGGATATGGTGAATAAAAACCTTTACACTGCAGGATTAGAAGACCCGAATCTGATTATACGAACCAGTGGTGAGGAGAGGCTCAGTGGCTTCCTTTTATGGCAATCCTCCTACTCTGAACTCTATTTCTGTGATAGTCTCTGGCCCCAACTTAGAAAAGTTGACTTTTTACGTGCTTTACGATCTTACCAGCAGAGAGAACGCAGGTTTGGTGTGTAGATATCTCATAGATGAGTTAAAATTTATAGCACATTATACAAAGAGGCAGGTGTATGCGTGATTGACAGTCACTGTCATGTTGATTTTAAGGTTTATAACAAAAACCGGCAAGAGGTACTCCAGCGGGCTCAGGAAAAACTCACTGCAATAGTTAATTCCGGTGCCACTTTAGGAGGAAATCGCCGCACTCTGAAACTGGCAGAGGAATATAAAAATTTCTTATTCCCCACACTGGGATTTCACCCTTCCAATTCTGCAAAATCAGATCAAACGGTTATAAAACAGGTTTTAAAAGAAATTGAAACTAATATTGATTATGCTGTAGCTCTGGGAGAAACCGGACTGGACTTTAACAATTTGAAGGGTGAAAATAGTAAAAATAAGCAGATCAAGCTCTTTGAAACTTTCCTGCAGTTGGCAGTTGATTATCAGTTGCCCCTGGTTATACATGCCCGTGATGCAGAGGAGAAAGCCTTGAAAATGGTTAAAAAGCATCATTCAATCCCTCAAGTAATATTTCACTGTTATGGAGGAGATCTAGAAACTGCCAATAAAATCATTGAAGAAGATTTCTTCATATCAATTTCCACCATTGTAGCTTTCAGTGAACATCATCAGGAACTGGCCCGCGAACTTCCCCTATCTCACCTTCTCACAGAAACAGACAGTCCCTATTTATCTCCATTTAAGGGAGAGCGAAATGAACCAGTATTTGTAGAAGAAACAGTTAAAACCATTGCTGAGATTAAATCCATCCCCACTAATGAGGTAGGTAAAATTACTGAAAGAAATGCCCTTAAAGTATTCTCATTATGAAAACGATAAAAAAAATGAAAGTGTTTTCATATTCTGAAATTGTTCATTTTAATTTATAATTGTTAATATTTTTTTGTTTTTCTTTTTAGTTTCTATATTACCTTCATTTTCTTGAATTGACCATTTCCTCAGTTTAGTTCTATTAAAGTATTCTAAAAAAAATGAAGTGTTCTAAATAGGAAAAAGTTTAAATGGTTTGATAAGAATTGTTTATTTTAACTTTTTTTACCCCCATTTTATTCATCAGGTTTTTCATCCCTTTCTTCCAAAAAATTTTCATTTCTTTCATTGAAAACCTTTTTAGCGGTGAATATTCCGTTTAAAGCTGCTGGGAAACCTGCATAGACTGCCATTTGTATAATAACTTCTATTATCTCTTGAGGAGTGCACCCTACATTTAAAGCACCATGGATATGGCTTTCCAGTTGCAGAGGGGCACTGCCTAAGGTGGTGATGGATGCAATGGTTATCAGTTCTCTGGTTTTAAGATCTAATCCCTTCCTTGAATATATGTCCCCGTAGGGAAACTCAGCCACGTAACGTGCCATATCAGGGGCAATATCTTCCAATAGTTTTTCCAGGTTACGGTAAGAATCGGGATTCATTATTTTCAACTTGTCCAGACCTTTCTGGTATCTGTCTTTACTCATGATTACACTTCCTTTTATCCGTATATTCACTCTGCATATTCGTTTATTTTTGATAATGGGGAATTTTGTATATCTTTTGTAAATATTTAATATCCATCATCCCTATAATTGTAGTTATGCTTGTATTAAGATGATCTTTTCAGATCCAATCTTTTCAGTTCCCATCTATGAACAGAGAAATACTCTATAATTGTAAGTATAGTTTTAGTATTACATGAGATAGAAATAAGTGATAAATGAAACTTAAAGTGATAAATGAGGTAAGTAATTTAGAAAATGCAGAAATAGAAAATGGAAGTTTATATTAATCAATTAAACAGGTGATATAATGAAAAAGTTATTAATGGGCTTTTCAGTGCTTTTGGTTCTGATTTTAATGTTCCAGCCAGTTTTGGCTGCTGAACAACCAGATCTGGGTGATGTTAAAAACAGTGCTGATCAGGCACTTCAAAACGCCAGTAAAACAACCAATGAAACAGCTCAGGAAATTCAAAAAACACTAGACCCAATTCAGGATATTGTTAACACCATCAATTCCATTGTACAGCAGATACAACAAATTATCTGGACCATATCCAACCTAATGGGTGGTGGATATCAATAAGCATCCTTATTATTATTCTATTTATTATTTTATTCCTCAGGGAAAAATTTATGAAAAATTCTATAGGCCTAGCAGGATTCTAATTAAAAAGTTGATATAGAATAACAATGGATTAAATGATATAGATTAAAGGCCTTTAATACCCCTTAATTTAATTAAAACTCCATATTTATATAAAAAAATCTTTAATGAGAAAAGGGGAGGAGTCTTCATTAAACCTAAAGTGATACTCAACGCAGCCATGACTTTGGACGGGAAAATAGCCACCAGAACTGGTAGTTCAGAGATATCTGGTCAGGAAGATCTTTTAAGGGTTCATGAACTTCGCAAAGAGATGGACGCCATAATGGTGGGGATAAACACGGTTCTGGCTGATGATCCTCGGTTGACTGTTCATAAAGTCCCTGCAAAACCGGAAAATAATCCAGTTAGGGTGGTGGTTGATAGTAAAGCCCGCACACCTCCAGAATACAGGATCCTAAACAAAGAAGCACCCACCATCATTGCCATTTCTAGTGAAGCCTCACAGGATAAGATAGCTGCAATTGAATCTAAAGGTCACCAAGTGATGATCTGTGGAGATAAAAGGGTAGATCTTAATCTTTTAATGAAAAAATTAGCTGATGAAGGGATTGAAACTTTAATGTTAGAGGGAGGGTCCACTCTCAATTACTCCATGCTAAAGGAGGGGCTGGTAAGTGAAATTAGGTTGTGTATAGCTCCTATGATTGCAGGTGGGGTTGAGGCAAAAACTCTGGTTGATGGTGAAGGAGTGGACTATATGAAAGATGCCTTTCGTCTAAAGCTTAAAAAGACTTATACCTTGGGTGAAGACTTAATAGTCGAATACAAGGTATTGGGGTAATTTATTGTTATTTTTATGAGAATATCCATTCATTTATAGTATTTAAAGCTCTTTAAAAGTTATTCTAATTATTTCAGAATTTCAGATAGAAAACAATTACACTAAACTATTTAAAAAAAGGGATATTAGGAAAAGGATTACAGTATACCAAAAAATTATAGTATGCCTTTTTTCTTCAAGATTTGCGTTGGGTTATCTACCAGTACCTTTTTAATCTCTTTTTTAGGTAAACCTGCGCCTAAAGCTATTTTTTCAGCCATTTGGCAGTTTATGAGATCACCTGGTGCATGGGTATCTGTGTCCACCACCAGATTGGCTCCTACTTCCAGAGCCACCTGTACCACATGACCATTACCAAGGCTATGACCTCTTCGGGCACTGATCTCCAGGGCAATATCATTTTCTTTGGCCATGAGTGCTTCTTCGTGGCTTATAAGTCCTGGGTGGGCTAAAACATCAACATCAGGACAGTTAACCGTACTCCAATTGGTTCCCTCAATAACTGGTTCCACTAATGTTTCACCATGCACTACAATAATCTCCGCACCTAGATCCTGAGCCTCTTTCACCAGTTTGGGGATTATTTCAGCAGGTGCATGGGTTATTTCAGCCCCGGGGATGATTTCAATGTCCCAGTTATCTCTAAGGTCCCTGACTGCGTTAATAACTCTGCCCACACAGTCCATATTGGTGGCATCCACATGGTCTGTAATAGCCACAGCCCGGTGACCTAAGACACAAGCTCGACGTGCTATTTCTGATGGTAGGAGTTCACCATCACTGAAAATACTGTGTGTATGCAGATCAATTCTTTTTCTCATGATCAGTTCACCTTATTCATAATATGTTTAATTGTGTTTACAAAAAGTAGTTTATAATATCTAAAAATCCACTTTCACAATTTTCTTCAATTTTCTTCATTTATCTTTTTTATCATTCTACCATCTTAAATTTAGCAAATATTATTTAGGAACATCCAAGTAGACCAATAGTGAAATTTATTATTTTGGAAATGTTAGGGGAACTTTATAATTATATCATGAAGTTGTATTTTTTATGTGAACTTGGTAATTATTAATACTTGGTAATTATTAATATATTTAATACAGTATTTAATATCAGGGAATATTTGGAATAATTTACAGGGAATTTATTTATACAAACTTTAGAAAGTTGGAAGTTTTTATTTCTGGAGCCTTTTTTTTATTCATCAAGTGATATAATAAAAGTGGTGATCAATTGAAATGCACAGTATTTGTTCCATCCCAT
Organism: Methanobacteriaceae archaeon; assembly: GCA_013403005.1. Taxonomy (NCBI): domain Archaea; kingdom Methanobacteriati; phylum Methanobacteriota; class Methanobacteria; order Methanobacteriales; family Methanobacteriaceae; species Methanobacteriaceae archaeon. Next base: position 97,859 of record JACBOA010000007.1, read on the forward strand.
ATAACAGGGTTTTTTGAAATAGTAGAACATCATAACCCTCTAATTAAAGGGTCAAGGGGTGCGGGGGTTACCCTGAATAGGGGTGTTATAAGTCAGGTGAATGTTACAGATGGCAATGGTGAGATCATTATTAAAACCAATGGTAGTAACTATCCATTAGAGGGTTCAGTCAGTTATAAAACTCTTGATTTACTCAGGAAACAGTTTCCTGAAGAAATAAGATGGGATGAGAAAAAAATCACCATCCATCATCAGACCCAAGTACCTATAGAGGCTGGTTTTGGAGTATCAGCCGGATCAGCCCTCGGAACATCTATGTCCTTGTCAAAACTCCTTAAACTACCTTTAACATATAATCAGGCTGCTGCAGTAGCTCATAGAGCAGAAGTAGAGTTAAACACAGGTTTGGGCGATGTGATGGGTGCAGTTATGGGAGGTTTCCCCATCCGATTAGAACCCGGTGCTCCGGGATTCGGAAAGGCAGACCGGCTCCTTGATGATAAGGTCACTGTTAAAGGTTATGAAAAAGATTTTAAAGACATTAATTTTGAAGATATTAAATACAAAAGTATTGGTAAAGATGGAGGGGAACTTTACGTTATATCCAAGAGCTTGGGGACCATTGAAACATCATCAGTTCTTAAAAGTCCGGAAATGACCCGCAGGGTGAACAAAGTTGCCAGGGAATTATTGGGAAAACTAATTTCCAGCCCTCAAATTTCAAATTTCATGGACTTATCCCTTGAATTCGCCCAGAAGACTGGACTGATTGATGAAGAAGTTATGGAAATAGTTGAAGTAATGAAAGAAGAAACAATAGGTGCTTCAATGGCAATGCTTGGTAAAACAGCTTTCTCCATTTCACAAACTCCAGATTCCAGTGTTGAGGGTGTAATGGTTGCAAAGGTAGATAGTTGTGGCTGCAGGTTCTTTTGATGGTAGTAGTTTGGAGTTTATTTTTTTTGGAGTTTTATGTTTCGATTAAGGAATATCTCCAAAAGAAATTTTTTTTAAAAGGATTCTTTGATAAATGTTAATTAGTTGCTTGTGATACTTTAGATAATCTCGGGTTACCGGGGTTTGCGAATGGTTTTATGCAGCTGAAATCTACTATAAAGTTTAGAAATATCTTTTTTTAGTAATTCTATTTTTCAGTAACATCTTCAATAACATAACTGATTCCTTCTTCATCCATTTTTCTGGTTAGATTTCGGGTCATCTTCCCTACTGCAAATACCAGAACATTTAAACCCCTTTTAGCAGCAGCAACTGTTGCTTGTGGGGTTGCAAATTCAAAATCTGCTTTTATATCCAATTTATTTACCAGGGCTCTGGATACGGTTCCCATTATCCCCACCCGGTTAAACTGTTCCGGATATTTTTCCAAAACATCCTGGACTTTTTGAAAGTCACAGGCCCTGGTACCGCCCTGGTTAATAGTGGGAAGTTTAATAATAACTACAAATCCGGTTTTAAGTTCAATAGTACCACCTAAACTTACCAGGGCCACGTCTTCACCTTTATTTGCATGATGCATCACTTCAGCATGAGCAGGGGTTTCTTCTTTAACCGCGTATAATGTCCCCTCTTCCATTTTAAGCCAAACTTTTTCCCCTTCATTTAGTTCTTCCTTGGCAATTGCCGGCCAAACTGATTTATAGGTGTTCATGGTGTCTAAAACTTCATCAGAATATTTTCGCAAATCCAGGGCACCTCGTTTAACTTTCTCAATTCCACGTTTGGTGATCTTGTAACGTGACTGCCCGGTCCCGGTTTCCACCCATCCTTCATCAACCAAGGTCTTCAGATTCTCTGAAACTGCCTGCACAGTGATTCCTAGCTTTTGAGCAATGTCCTTCTGACGCAGGTGAGGTTGGCCTCTGGCAATTTCAGCCAGAATCTGAAACTTGGTGAGTTCCCCCTTTTTCTTGAAAACTTTCATGAATTCACCTTTTTTTAGTTTTAGATATTTATTTTAAGACTTTAAGTTCCATATGAACTTAATTTTTATCTTAAATTTTTTTAACTATCTTCTTATATAGAATGGTTAAGGATAAAAATTTGGTCATATAACACCATTTAAAGCTTCGTCAAATAGTTTTAGGAATTTATCCTGGGTTCCACCCGGAATATAGGCTCCACAAGCCACAGAATGACCACCACCACTTCCACCCACCTTTTTTGCCACTTTACAAATCATATTCCCAAAATGAATTCCATCAAATGCTAAAAGTCGGGAACAACGCAGGGATACTTTCAAACCATCACCTTCAGCATTGGTCTGGGTGAAACCGATCATTGGCTTTCTCCAGTCACCATAATTTAGAACCATGCCGGCCACGGTTCCAATAACCTCGCTTTTTATCTGGTTACCATTAAAATATTGCAAATTCTTCAAACTCTTTATTCTACCTTCTTCCCGTATCCAGTTCATCTTCTGGGCTAAGTACTGGCGATGTTTTTTCCCCAACTCTTCCATCTCATCCACAGCCATACCTCTATCACCTTTAAGAACTTTCAAAGCTGTTTCAGGATTATTGTTCCTGCTGCAAGCATTTATAGCCGTTGAAAATTCACTGGCATCTCTTAGTGGTGAATATTCTTCTTCTTTTAAAAATTCGTATACATCTCCTGAAACCAGGCGAGGAATGTATTTAACATAGCGGGGAGGCACCTCCTTACTCATCATCCTCACCAGTTCGGTGAAAAGTTTCTTCTTTTCATCAAGGGAGAGATCATAAAGTGTGCGTTGTTTCCTGCCATTGGTAATTGGAATGTCTAAGTTTTTCAACAACTCAATTGCTTCGTTGCGGTTGTTGGTAATGGGAAGATTAACATCTCCAAAATAGGAAAGAGCCACGAATAGAGGACGAGTCTGTCTTCCGTATATGGCTAAATCATCTGTTGACTTCACTACACCGCTCTTGACACCATCGAAGACAATTCCTTCATTCAACCCCTTCAGTTTCCCGGATAAACTGTTCTGCATATCTCCAATGGCACTTAAAACTCCTATCCAGCTTAAATCATAAAATCCAAATGTTCTGCTTAAAAGGTAGCACATACCTCCACCTGAAACATCAAAAGAACCATCAAAACCGTAGTAATAAGGATTAATCTCCAGAAACCAATTTTCCCCTGACGCAATCTTCCTTACAGGGGGGTGATGATCTAAAATAAGAACCTTTGACTGGGAGCTTCGGAAATGTTCTAAATTCTGTCCAGAACCCAAATCAGAGAATATGGTGAGTTCATTCTCCTTTTTTAACTCTGAAATCCTATCCAGAGTAATGAATTCTATTTCATGGTCAATTTCTAAACGATCAAGGGTTAATGATAGAATTGCACCTGCCGAAATCCCATCACAGTCAATGTGGCTGTATATTTTAACGTCTTCAGCCTTCTCAACCATATTATGGGCCTTAATTAGTGATTGATCCATTTCTTTTGAAGTTGACGCCATAAAAATCCTTTTTTTTAAATAATATTTATAATATAAAACATTAAAAGTGGCTTTTAGTTTTATTTATCTTTTAAGGCCATATTAATTCATTCAATTCATAACTTTTTTGAGTCATGGTTTAGATTGGATTTATTTTTTATGGGATGATCTGGAGCCATTAATGAGATTACTGATTTTAACTAAAACTTCCAGTTTACTCATTTTTTTATCCACAATTACCCTTCCGGATCCTTCCCACCATGAAGCCGGATAAGATTTATATTTCTCCACCGAAGGATTTAATCCCAGTTTTTTAGCTGCCTGGGTGATTTCACGAATCCTTGGCGATTCGACGGCATACTTTTTGGCTATTTTCCTTCCTTCGGATTTGGTCTTTTTAGAATCAAGGTAAGCAGGCCAGACGATAATTCTATTTTCATCTTTCATGTTTTTTTCCTCTAGATGTCGGGGATTGCTTTTTTTTACCGTGGATCGTTATGTTTTCATGGTTTGGTGTATTTGCCATTAGTTTTGTTATATTTACCCGCAAATACAATTCTTTACAGAGAACTATAATCTTTTTGTCAAGATTTATTCATGTCATGCATTTTTCTCATTAAAGTTAAAAGCATTGCTTCCACTGTGTATTTGTCTGGTGTGATGGGTTTTATTCCTAATTCCTCAATTGGCTTCTGGGTTATGGGACCTATAGCTGCCACCATAGTTTTTTTCCCTTTCAAAGATGCAATTAATTTTTCCTTTTTGTCTCCAGAGATTTCAAAGAAATTGGTAACAGTGAGAGGGCTGGTAAATGTTATGGCATCAACTTTTCCCTGAATTATATCATCTACAAGCTGTTCAACTTCAGAGGTATCCTTGGGTTTGGTGGATTTATAAGCTTCTGCCAGGATGACAGTAGCACCCATCTTTTTTAAACCTTCAGGGAGCACATCTCTTGCTTTGAATGTTCTTGGAACTCCAACGTTCTTCCCTCGAAGATCAAACTCCTCGAACTCTTTCAAAAGACCTTCAGCAGTATAATCCTCTGGAACTATCTCAGCTTCAAGACCGTATTGATTTAAAACTCTTTCAGTGCGGGGGCCGATGACCGCAACTCGACAACTGGATTTAAGTTCTTCTTTAAAATCTTGACAGAATTTGAACAGTGATTCCAGGGATGCAGGGGATGTAAAAATTATCCAATCCAGTTCACCTGCTCTTTGACACAAGTCCCTTAGGGATTGGCTAAAGAAAGGTTCAAGTTCCAGGGTAGGGACCACTAATGGAACTCCCCCATTATCTTCAACTATTTGCACAGCCACCTGTGACCTTTCAATAGGTCGTGTGATGGCTATGGTTTTACCATCAAATCCCTTCAACTCATTCATTTTCATCCTCAGAATATTATTCACGAATATCTTTAAAAACATCCACCACAGGCCCAATAATAACCAGTGCAGGGGGTTTTATATCATTTTCTGTTATGCTCTCCAGGGTGCCCAGTAGGATCCTCTCATCAGGCAGGGTACCATTTTCAATCACACAAACCGGAGTTTCAGGGTCTTTATATTTCATTATTTCTGCAACATTTTCTTTCAAGTGCCCCACACCCATGAGTATGACAATGGTATCTGCGTTATAGTTCCATTTAACTTGCTTTTCCTTTTTAGTAGGATCTTCATGGCCGGTTACTATGGTGAATGAAGTGGCAACGCCCCGGTGGGTTACTGGTAAACCTAAAGTGGTGGGAACACCAATAGCAGATGTAACTCCTGGAATAAGCTCTACAGAAATTCCCTCACCTTTAAGGGCCAGCACCTCTTCACCACCCCTTCCGAAAACGAAGGGATCACCGCCTTTGAGTCGAACAACCACTTCGTGTTTTTTAGCTTGTTCGATAAGTATTTCATTTATTTCTTCCTGCTTTTTGGAGTGTGATCCTGCTCTTTTACCCACATAGATTTTCTCTGCTCCATCTGCATACTTTAAGATTTCCTCATTGGCCAGACGATCGTAGATTACCACATCTGCTTTTTCCAGGGCTTTAACTGCTTTAAGGGTTAATAAATCAGGGTCACCCGGTCCTGCTCCTACTAAATATACAACCATTAATTCACCGCGTAAATTTGATTATTATTTATTCTTTTTTTTATTAGTAATTCCTAGTAATGAAGGGTTAATTCTTATTCAATGTATTAGTAATTAATAATTCCCTTAAAAAATTTTAAACCATCATCTGATCCTAAAATAGATTCTGATGCTCTTTCAGGGTGGGGCATTACTGCACAGACCAAACCTTCCTGATCGCATACTCCGGTAATGGCTTCCATGGAACCATTGGGATTATCTCCAGAGAATGCCAGTACGATCTGGTCCTGATCATGGAGTTGGTCAATATATTCAGTGTAGTAACGACCCTCAGCATGGGCAATAGGCATCTTGATAATTTCGTTTTTCTCGTAAAGACTAGTAAATGGTGTTCTGGTGGTTTTAACTTCCAGTTCCACCCATTCACAGATGAACTGAGCGGTTTCATTTAAGGTAAAAACTCCTGGAACCAATCCCACTTCTGCCAGGATCTGTGCCCCGTTGCATATTCCAAGAACAGGTTTTTCATCTTTCACTATGTCTTTAATTCCTTCAATAACTGGTGTTATAGCTGCTATGGCCCCTGCCCTGAGGTAATCTCCATAGGAGAAACCTCCGGGGATAACAATTGCATCGAAATCGGACAGGTCTCTCTGGTTCCACCAAACATAATCAGGCTGACCTCCGGCCAGCTTTAGAGCGTGATATACGTCCCGGTCACAGTTAGACCCCGGGAAACGTATGATCCCCACTTTCATTCTCACTCACCTGCAGGTTTGATTTGAATCTGGTAGTCGTGAATAACGGGATTGCAGAGCAATCTCTCACACATCTCAACCACTTCCTCACGGGCCATATCAGCATCATCTGCTTCCAGTGAGAATTTTATTATTTCTATGGTAGAGGTGTTTTCCACCTTATAATCCAGAAGAGCCAATGCCCTCTGAATGGTAGAAGCTTCTGGGTTTAGCATTCCTTTTTTAAGGCTTATTTCTACTTGTGCATTGTATTTCATGGCATCACCAGAGATTTCAAATTTTAGTATCAACTATATTAAATAAGAAATTTATTTCAGCAGGTTTCAGTAGGTAATATTATCAGTAGGATATATTTAGAGTTTTATAGTATATTTTTTAGTTATTTTTTGGGTTATATTCAGCTTACGATTCATTTTCAAAGTTATATTTATTAAAAATCCAAATTCCATCTGTTTTTATCTTCCTGATCTAAGATTATGTTAGCCACTTTTTGATAGGCTTCAATAACTCCTGATTCTCCTTTCCTGAAGAGATCCTTATCTAAGATGTCTCTAGTTTTACTATCCCAGAAACGACAGGTGTCCGGACTGATTTCATCTCCCAGAACAATGTTCCCTTTATGGTCTCTGCCGTATTCGATCTTAAAGTCAGGAAATAGTAGTCCTCTTTTTTTGAGGAACTCTTTAAGAACCTGGTTGATTTTAAGGGTGGTTTGGCGAATTGTCTGAAGATCCTCACTACTGGCAAAACCTAGGGCTAAAATTATATCATCATTGAGCATGGGGTCATGGTATTCATCGTTTTTGTAGTCCATCTGAATTATTGGCGGTTCAAAGGTCTGCCCTTCTTTAAATGGGAAGCGCCTTACCAGACTACCTGTGGCAATATTTCGAGTAATAACTTCCAAGGGGATCATTTTCAATTTATGAGATAGCATGTATCCGGGTTTGGGTAAATCAATGTACTGGGTTTTTATCCCTGCTTCTTCCAAGATCATAAAGAGTTTAGCTGAGATGAGAGAGTTATAGTAACCTTTCATTCCCATAACTTCTTTCTTTTCACCATCCCCTGCAGTTATGTCATCTCTGAATTTTACCAATACTTTTTGGGGGTGATTGGTCTGGTACACATCCTTGGCTTTACCCCTGTATAGGAGATTTTCCTTTTCAAGCTTCATTTTTAACTCCATTTTCTTTGTTTGGTGTCAAAAGTTTATAGTTTATATAATATAGATACTAAGTACATTAAGATAAGATTACCTTAGACAATTCTTTAGACAATATATTAGCTTTAGGATTATAATAGCTTATAGTATTAGATAAGTTATAGAATTATATTAGGTATTTGAATGGGGATATCCAATATCATAGGATATACTCGTTATCAACTCGTATTAAATCATTTATATTTATCAATGAGAGGTTAAGAATAAATCATTCTCAAGGTGAAACACGTGTGTGGAATTGTGGGATGTATACTTAAAAATAATAAAGCAGCACCAGTACTCCTGGATTGTGTGCAGCGTCTGGAATACAGGGGTTATGATTCAGTGGGCATTGCTACTATCTCATCATCAGGAATAGAGATTAAAAAAGATAAGGGAAAAATTAAGGATGTTTCTGAGGAACTTCATTTAGAACGATTATCTGGGGAAATAGGGATTGGACACGTTCGTTGGGCCACCCATGGACTACCTACTCAGGAAAATGCACATCCTCACACAGATTGTGAGGGGAAAATAGCAGTGGTTCACAACGGAATCATTGAAAACTACAAGGAAATTAAAGACCAGTTAGAAAGTGAAGGGCACATTTTCAAGTCGCAAACTGATACTGAAGTCATTCCTCACTTGATTGAAAAATATCATAAACAGGGTGCAGATCTGGAGGAAGCCATGAATCAGGCCATTAACCAACTTCATGGGTCCTATGCCTTTGCAGTTATCTCTGCTGAAGAACCTAAAAAAATTAGGGGTGTTCGAAAGGAAAGTCCTTTGATACTAGGATTGGGGGATGGTGAATATTTCCTGGCCTCTGATGCCCCGGCAATACTGCAACACACTCGCAGGATCATATACCTTGCTGATCATGAAACTTTCCTTATTGATGGTGATGGAATCACCGTGAAGAACCGTGAAGGTCAGGTAATTGAAAAGAAGGTAGAAACCATTAAATGGACTCCTGAAATGGCTCAAAAAGGTGGTTATCCTCATTTCATGTTGAAAGAAATACATGAACAGCCTGAAGCAGTGAAAAACACACTTTTTGAAGTTTCAGATGTGGAGAAAGTGGTCAGTAAATTCCCTAAATTTAAACGAGTAACCTTTGTTGCCTGTGGAACATCATACCATGCATCTATGGTTGGTAAATATCTTTTCGAAAGCCTTTTAGGTCTGCCTACTGATGTAATGTTGGCTTCTGAATTTGAATTCGCGGCAAATGCTTTGGATCCTGAGTCTCTGGTCATATTCATCAGTCAGTCCGGGGAAACTGCAGATACTTTAAAAGCCCTTCGAATAGCCAATAAGCAGGCAGAAACCCTGGCTATTGTCAATGTACTGGGTAGCACTGCTACTCGAGAGGCAGATCATGTTTTATTCACTCGTGCCGGTCCTGAGATAGGTGTTGCTGCCACGAAAACGTATATCAGTCAATTAACTTGTATCTACCTCTTGGCAGCATGCATGGGACAAAATAAGGATCTTCTAGAACAGCTTCAGCATGTTCCAGATTACATGGAGGCAGTGCTTTCCCTTGAAGATAACATCAAGGAAATGGCAGCCAAATATAAAGATGCCCATGATTTCTTTTTCATAGGTCGAGGATTTTCATATCCCACTGCCATGGAAGGAGCACTGAAACTCAAAGAAATAACCTACATCCATGGTGAAGGCTATGCTGCTGGAGAACTTAAACATGGACCCCTGGCTCTGATTGATGATGATGTTCCAGTGGTAGCTGTTGTGCCACCTGGAAAAAGTCATGACCGCACTCTGAGTAATGTTGAAGAAGTAAAAGCCAGAGGTGCTAGGGTAATAGGTCTTGGATCAAGTGAAGATAATGTTTTGAAGTATGAAGCTCATGATATGATTGAATTTGCTCCTGAGATAAGTGAAATTTTATCTCCTCTTCTTTATGTGGTGCCCCTACAGTTACTATCCTATCATATAAGTGTAGCCAGAGGGATAGATCCTGATAAACCAAAAAATCTGGCCAAATGTGTTACCGTGGAATAAATGGCTTATTCAACTTAAAAAAATTTTTTACCAATCCAATTATAAAAAAATTCAGAATATTTGAATTTAGTAATATGTCTGCTCGTCCTATGAATATTTAAAGGTGTTTTGAGATATTATATTTAGATAAATTAATAAACAATCAAATAGAACCTGCTAGGCCGGGGAAGCACTGGGAATTTATAAAGAAACCCGAATTTCTAATTAACTTCAAAATAATTCTAAAAATCCATTTATTCAAAATAATGAAAATATTTATTAGAATTAGATATTCTAATTCATCTGTTGACCGTAGGATCACTTGATAATTTAATAAGGTATTTAAAATGACCCCTAAAAAATCAGGCACACTTTTCATTGTTTTAATGATTGCCCTGGTAGCCTATGGGGCAGCATCTGGAGCTAATGCTTTGAATATTGGCACTGATATAGGGGTGGGTTTGATTCCTTCTAATTTCAATTTAAATGGGGATCAGAAGATGAATGAAATTGGTGATGCATCATTCACACCAGTTCACATAGTTCGCCATGTAATTGTCAACACTACTAACACCACTAACACTACAAATAATTCTAGCAATAATAATACCATTAATAACGCAACCAACAACTAATAAACTTCAATAACCTTATCATCAATTATTGATTTAAGTTCTAAAAAATTAAGAAGAGCTATTTATTGATTTAAGTTTAAATAATAATGTTCTATCTATTTTAATGGTTAATTATGGTTAATATTAGAGTCCGTAAAGGTGGCTATGGAGAGTTGATAGATTACAAACCACTGGAACCATGGGTTGGTTTTAAAGGAGAAATTAATATTATAATTATTTGAATATTAAAAATGAAATGTAAAAATTATTTGGACTTAGAAATAATATTAAAAAATGTTTAAACAAATATGAAAAGTTTTTGGATAGATTTAAAATTTTTGAATAATTGACTCAAAAATTTTATGGAGTATTAATTAGAAATTTTGCTAATCAGGTGATTATAAATGTCTGAGGAGAACAAAGTTGGAGCGAAAATACGTCAGTTGAGAGAAGATCGTCAAATGTCTGTAGAAGAACTTGCTGAAGCCAGTTTCAGTAATGTTGAATTAATCAAAGACTTGGAAAGCGGGGCACTGGTACCCTCACTCACCCCTCTTTTGAAGATTGCTCGGGCACTTGGCGTGCGCCTGGGAACATTCCTGGATGATGCTCCTCACAGCGGCCCCTTCATGGTGAAATCTGGAAAGTCAGATAATATAATACGGTTTTCAGGTCAGGGTCTTGGTGAACACAGCAACAAGAGTGCACTGGAATTCTACTCCCTGGCATATGGGAAGGGTGATAGACATATGGAACCATTCCTCATAGATGTTCACCCCACTGAAAACCAGGACTACCAATTAGCTTCTCATGAAGGGGAAGAATTCCTTTATGTAATCAAGGGAAAGATAGAAGTATTATATGGGAATGAAAGGTACCTCCTGGAAGCAGAAGATAGCATTTATTACGACTCCGTCGTTCCACACCATGTGCACGCCAAAGAAAAAGATTCTAAGATGCTGGCAGTGGTTTACACTCCATTTTAAATTTTCAGGTAAACTGGAGATATAAATAATGTATATGATTACAGTTACTCCTCGTTTTGGGGATTCAGATGGTTTAAGGCATATTAACAATATTGTACTAGCAGAATGGTTCGAACTGGCCAGGAACAAACTTTATCGCATATTCACCCCTGATCTCGATCTCAGTTACGAGAAATGGAAACTTATCATGGTTAAAACTGATTTCGAATTCATTGGACAGATGTACTACAATGGTGATGTGGATATCAAAACCAATGTAATGAAAATTGGCAACACTTCATTTACCACTTACCACGAAGCATGGCAATCAGGCCATTTAAAGGCGAAAGGAACTGCTGTTCTGGTGCATTATGATTTCATCCAGCAAAAATCACTACCAATACCAGAAGATTTAAGAAAAAAATTGGAAGAACATTTAGATGATTATTCAGGTAAATAAATTAAGTTTTAGGTTAGATATGGAAATAAATGTAAAAATAATTCAATTATCTAATTAAAGAATTGGGAGTTTTTATAATGGTTTTTACCGAGCTTACTATTGGTGATTTCCTGGAAAAAATGGTGGAAAAGGATCCTGATCAGGAGTTCATGGTTTATCCAGACCGAGATCTCCGTTTCACCTACAAAGAGTTTGACGAAAGGGTAAACCTGCTGGCTAAAGGCCTTCTGGAAATAGGAATAAAAAAGGGCGACCATGTGGGTATATGGGCTAAAAATGTGCCGGACTGGCTTACATTCATGTTCGCCACTTCCAAAATAGGAGTAGTATTGGTAACAGTTAACACAGCTTACAAAAGCCATGAACTTGCTTATGTGCTTGAACAATCTGATATGAAAGCATTAGCCATCATTGACGGATTTCAGGATGTTGATTACCTTCAAATCGTTTATGAATTAATTCCCGAGCTAAAAACTCAGGAAAGAGGTAAACTGAAAAATAAAAATTTCCCATTCTTGAAGAGTGTTATCTATGTGGGTCAGGAGAAACACCGAGGAATGTACAACACCAATGAACTCCTGCTTTTAGGAAAACATGGTAATGAGGAAGAATTTCAGAAGATCAAATCCTCTGTTGATAATAATGAAGTGGTTAACATGCAATACACCTCTGGAACCACAGGATTTCCCAAGGGTGTGATGTTAACCCACCGAAACATCCTAAACAATGGATACTACATTGGTGAACGTCAGAAGTTCACAGAAAAGGATAGATTGTGTCTATGCGTGCCGCTTTTCCATTGTTTCGGTATTGTCTTAGGGGTTATGGCTGCTTATAGCCATGGTGCCACCATGGTCATGGTAGAACTCTTCGACCCACTGATGGTACTGGCAGCAGTTCAAAAAGAGCGCTGCACCGCACTGTACGGAGTGCCAACCATGTTCATTGCAGAATACAGTCACCCCATGTTTGAAATGTTCGATCTTTCCAGCCTACGTACCGGTATCATGGCAGGTTCCACTCCACCCATTGAAGCAATGAAAAAGGTGGTCAATGACATGAACATGACTGAAATTACCAGTGTTTATGGTCTGACCGAAGGATCACCCGGATTCACCCAGACCAGTGTTGATGACCCATTGGTTAAAAGAGTGGAAACCGTGGGTAAGCCCCTACCAGAGTGTGAAATTAAAATTGTGGACCCGGAAACAGGTGAAACCCTGGGACCCAACCAGACTGGGGAAATATGCTGCCGGGGATACAATGTAATGAAAGGATACTATAAAATGCCAGAAAAAACCAGGGAAGTAATTGATGATGAGGGATGGCTGCACAGTGGGGATCTGGCAACTTTAGATGATGAAGGATATTATTCCATTGTAGGTCGAATAAAAGATATGATCATCCGTGGCGGGGAGAACATATACCCCCGGGAAATTGAGGAATTCCTATACACCATGCCTGGTGTTCTTGATGTGCAGGTAGTAGGGATACCTGATGAGAAATATGGAGAAATTGTGGGTGCTTTCATTATTCTGGAAGAAGGAGCAGACCTTACTGAAGAAGATGTTCGGGACTATGCTTTAACTAAAATAGCACGTTTCAAGGTACCGAAACATGTTTTCTTTGTGGATGAATTCCCTCTCACAGCCAGTGGAAAGATACAGAAATACATCCTCAGGGAACAGGCAGCGAAAATGCTTAAAGAGAAATTGGAAAAAGAAGAGAAAATTTAATTAGATATTAGATTATTTGATTCAATATCCATTTCTCATATTCAATTTTTTATAATCTTCAATCAGCCTCTAATAGAAGTCAGTTTAACCGATAATCATTCAATCTAACGGAAGTATAAAACGAAATTATAAAGAATATAAAGAATTTTTAAAAAAAATTTGTAAGACGGTGGAGATCAACTAAATGTCACTATTAGCCCTTGCATATCCAAAAATAAGCAAAAATGATTACCATTGGATTCAGGAATTTAGGGAAGAAAATGATGAACTAAACCATGGAGTAATGGAACCCCACTTTACCCTGGTATTTCCAGTTTTCAATCAGAGACCAGAAACTTTCATAGAAGAAATTAAAAGCCGCGCTGCGGATCATAAAAAAATAGATTTCGCTTTACGATGCGCGGTCATGGATAAAGATGCATTCACCCCTTACTGGCATGTTTACCTGGTCCCTGATGAAGGATACAGTCATATAATTAAACTCCATGATAACCTCTATTCAGGTAAACTAGCTGATGAATTACGTCTGGAACTACCTTTCATCCCACATATTGAAATTGCCAATTCAGTGGAGAAATGGACCTGCAAGGAATTGGTGGACCAGATAAATAATTCCAATATGGAAATTAAGGGAACCCTAGATGAAATTGATGTGGTAGAATACCATGAAGAGAGAGTAGAAACTCTGGAGAAAATAAAATTACCCTAAAACCATTTTCAATTAAGAAAATAAAATTATTTTCTAAAATTATGGATAAAATTTTATTAAAAAAATATATTAACCATTTTTAACCAATTAAATGAACTATAATTATATAAAATCTCTACTTAAGATTCAGGTAGGTTCTTTTATTCATTTTTCAATTTTTCAAAGAATAAATAAACAGTCAAAGATGTAGCTGAACTCAAATAAGGTAAAATGATCATCCTAAGACGTAAGAAGAAGATAGTGGAGTTATTCCCTATTGGAAGTTCTAAAGGGGCTTTGAATCACAGAAGAAAACCTTTTTTTTATGCTTATATTAAGTTTCGTCGGGTTGAAGGGCAGGTGAAAATAAGCAAATTCATAGTGAAAAAGGATAAGGAACTTGTTCTGCCTCCCAGTGAAGCAGTAAAGATCTTGAGAAAACAGAATGTATTCCTGGTGGGCAGTGACCATGAAACAGAAGAATTCCTGGATTCTTTAAATATAAAATATAAACACACCCTTATCTGCAGGCACTGTACATTTGAAGGGTTCATTACACTCATACAGAAAGAGAAATCATACATGTTTCATGGGGATTATCTCTGTCGTCTGTGTGCGGAAAACGAGATAAAACGAGAATTAAAGTCCAGATCATATGACATGAGCACTTTCCCCAGATTCAGGAAAATGCTGGATGAGACCGGAAACCTGGCCAAAGTATTGAGTATTTTTGATCCACGATTTGATCCATTAAAAAATCAAGAACTCACCCTTTTCGATAAAATAACCACCCGAAGACAGGATAATCTGCCTGAAATCTTTATTGATGAACTTAAAATTCCTGAAGACTTAAAAAAGTCTTTAAAATCTCAGGGAACTCATTTATTGCCTGTGCAGGTTTTAGCTCTTCAGGCTGGAGTTCTAGAGGGCGAGAGTCTCCTGGTGGTATCTGCCACTGCCAGTGGAAAAACACTGATTGGAGAACTGGCTGGCATTCCCAAAGCTCTTGAAGGTGGGAAGTTCCTATTTCTAACACCCCTGGTAGCGCTTGCCAATCAGAAGTACAGGGATTTCAAGAAAAGATACCAAAAAATGGGTTTAAATGTTTCTTTAAGAGTGGGAATGAGCAGGATAAAGGCCAAAGAAGAGCTTAATCTTCCTGAAGATGATATTGGAATGTCAGATATTGTGGTGGGAACTTATGAAGGTATTGATTTTCTCCTGCGGGCGGGTAGGTCATCCCAACTGGGAAATCTTAAGGTCGTGGTAGTGGATGAGATCCACATGATGGGAGATGAGGATAGAGGTCCCCGCCTGAGAGGCCTTATTCGTCGTTTGAAGACCATATTTCCAGACTTACAGGTGATAGGACTTTCAGCTACTGTTAAAAATCCTGAAGAAATTGCCAGTGAATTTGACATGAAACTGGTTGAATACCCCCTTCGTCCAGTGCCACTGGAAAGACACCTGATATTTGTAGGCACAGAAGAGGAAAAAAATCACTTAATGACTCAATTATCACGCATGGAATATCAGAACCGGTCAAAAAAAGGATATCATGGTCAAAGTATAATTTTCACTAATTCAAGACGAAAAACCCACATCATAGCTGATTTCCTGATTCGAAGAGGGATTAAAGCAGCAGCTTATCATGCAGGATTATCATATGCTAAGAAAAACCGGATCGAAAAAGATTTCGGGAAACAAAAATTAGCTGCAGTTGTCACCACCGCTGCCCTGGCTGCAGGAGTAGATTTTCCAGCATCACAAGTGTTATTTGAGAGTTTAACCATGGGTAACCAAACATTAACTCCTAATGAGTTCTCCCAGATGCTGGGCCGAGCAGGGAGGCCTACTTATCATGATCAGGGAAAAGTATATCTACTGCCTGAAGTAGGGCGAAGCTATGGAGATGAGACTGAGGAAACTCAGGCCATGAAACTCCTGGCCAGTGATGTGGAAAAGGTCAATGTTACCTATTCTGAGGATAGTCAGGTGGAGCAATTCCTAGCAGATGTGTGTGCTGGTTGTGTAGAAAGGTTCCCCCAAATAATTACTAATTATAGGGATAAGGAATTACCCCTTGAATTTGAAGATGCCTTCAACATCATGATAGATTACGGGTTGGTGAAGGAAAAACAAGGAAATATCAAACCAACTGCATATGGTAGGGCGGTTTCCATCTCATTTCTAGCTTACCCCTGTGCTGAGTACATTCGCCAGAACTTGGGCCGCATGAAGCCTCTGGATATTGCACTAAAATTGGAACCCTTTGAAAATGCCTATCTTTCTAATAGAATAACCACTCAAATTGGCCGCATACTTAAGATAAACATGTCCACCCGTTTATTCGCTGACAGCACACTGGATATTCTCTCATCCAGTTCGGCTATTTCCAAACTGGAACCCAATCTCCGAGAACGTCTCATAAAACTTCAAATGGACTTCTACACCTGCAAGTGCAAGGAAAGACCATTCTGTGGATGTTTTCAAAGAGAACTTTCCCGTAAAATGGTCCAACAAAGACTTAAACATCGTGACCCTGTTGATATCAGCAAAAAATTAATGAGAGACTATGAAATCCATGCCTATGCAGGGGACATTTTCTCCTGGCTGGACTCCCTGATCAGGATGCTGGAGGCAGTGCGCAGAATAGCAAATGCATACAGTAATAAAAAAGTAGTTCATGAGTGTAATCGGCTTGTAAGGGAAATTGAGAATTAATAAATAAGATATGTATCCAATAATCTCAAAGACCTGCAAATATATACATATCATATCCAATAATTATTTCAAAAAAATAGATTCTATTCAATTAAATCTTTGTCTACAAAATCTAGAAAATCAGAATATTCATATAATATTAACACTTATTCATTTTCCACAGAAATTGTTTGATTTCCTGATAATATGGGTAAAAATGCTTAAAATGAAATTATGATGGTTTTAAATATCCAAAATTATAAAATAAAGGAAGAAAATGGTAAATAAGGTAAAAAAAATGAGGTAATTAATTACCAAATTTACCATTGCTCCATGTTATAGTATCCCAAACTCAGCATATAAATTTTTTCCAAAAGCAATTAAATATTACTTTTTGCTGTTATGTGATGTCTTAATCAACGGGTTGAAACATAATACGCGTCTTTATATTTGATAATAATAATTTAAAATTTAATATTTAATAAAAAATAATCTCAGAAATACGATATAATGGGCCCGCTGGGATTCGAACCCAGGACCTCACGGTTATCAGCCGTGCGCTCTACCGCCTAAGCCACGGGCCCCTTAAATATTATTAAATCTATAAATGAGAATTTAAATGAATAAATTCAAAAACCGCAGGGGTAGATGCATGTTTTAGAGTTCATCCTATATAACTGTTTGTGCTGGGGGGATAATGGCACTGTAAAGTTTTTGTGGGTTAGGTGGTTTTGAGGTTTCTTTGGTCCCATAATTTCTTTCTTTGCCATATTCTTGTCATTACGCCTTCTGTGGTTTTCATTATTCTTTTAATGTGTTTGGGAATGTTTTCTGGAAGTAGTTTTCTATTTGGTTAGTTGTCTTTGGTACTTTAGGGTCTTTAAGAAATAAAAAGTATGTTTCAAAGTGAGGCATGATTTGTTTGAGGATTATTTGTCTAATAATTTCAGGATAATCTTCAACTTTATTTAATATGTCATTAAAATCTTTTCTAACTTTTTTATAAGATGTAGATTCAAATAAATCGAATATTATGTTTTCATGGTCTTTTATTTTTTCCCTGTCGTCTTTTTCAATGCTGTTTTCTTTTAAATATTCTTTGATAATCTTTTTCATGTTTTTTCGTGCGTGAATTAGGCACCATTGATGTTTGAAGCCTAATTTTTCGATGATTGGTTTGTATTTATGGTCAAGATCGCTTGTTATCGATATTTTATTCTGGTTACGAGTGTTTACGTCTAAAAAGTCTTTTATTTGGTCTTTTGTCTCTTCGGAGTATATTTCATCGGCTACGCTGATATTGTGTATGCTGTCGAATAAAGTGTATCGGTAATTCCACTCACCATTAATTTTAGTATGCTCCACGTCAAATTCATAATAACCAGAATATTCCCTTATAATATCTTTATTTTCGTTTTGTGTTTCTAATATCCAGTTTTCAATGGTTGTATGGGAAATATTAATTCCTGTATCCTTTTTTACTTTATAAGCTATTTTACGTACTGATCCAAAGAATAAACTCACAAATTCTAATACTTTTTCTTTAAACCCCCTTGTATAATTACAACCAGGCTCAACAACCTCATTCAAATCTGTAATAAAGTTATTACCACAGTTATCGCAAGTATATCTTTTTATTTTGGCATTTACAGCGCCTTCATAATAAAAATAAAGTAATCTATCGTTATATCCATCGGGAGAAACGGATTTAGAGTAACATTCAGGACAAACACCAAAACTGTTTTCAATATAAAGAAAATCCTTTTTGAAATACATAACAAGCGAATTATCGTATTTATTAACTTCATTTCTCTTTTTACTTAATTCAAATTCGTATTTGGAAAAACTTTCAAAAAAATCAGAAAGTTTATATTGTTTATAGTTCAAACAACCTATGGGAGCAATTAATTTTACGATTGTCATGTTAAAATATTTGCTCCCACTTTTATATTAACTTTACGACTTTATTTTTACAGAATAAACACAATATGCAACTTTATGAAAAATAAAAACAAGAAAATATAAAAATCAAATCCCACCAATATTTTACAGAGCCGGGATAATTTTCGCTGAATTAAGTTGTTAAATTTGTATGGGGCTATGATTCAACTGCTTTGTTTAAACGGTCATATGTTCTTTAAAAGTGTATTGAACTTTCTAAGTGTCTATTGAATAAATCTTTATTTTTAAATCTATTCATCATTTATTATTAATTCCCCTTTATTATTAATTCCAATTCTTTCTGGCAGGTTTTAAAATCTTGGTTATTCAAAATTACCAGATTACATCCTAAAATCGAGGAAATGCTGCTCATGGTGTAACGCAGAATTTGCATGTGATTTTTAAGGGTTTGCTCTTTTTCCATTAATCTTTCTTTTACCAAGTCAAAATTCCTTCTTCTTAAAATATCATCAATGGACGCTTCGATGATAATAATTATATCTGGGGGTAGAATTTCAAAAGGTAATGAAATTAAAAACCCTTCTGGGGATTGATCAACCCCGTGAAGGTCTAAAAGAATGTTCTTTTTATCTTTTATCTGCAATGCAGCGTTTTTCCAGATCTCATGCTGAATGGAGATGCTTAAATGGAACATTTCAGGGAGACTGGTGGCCAAACCATCTCTTTGTGCGGTTTCAAGCATTAACTCTCCATAATTCACATGTTTATAATGTGAATTGCGGGATGCAGCCCTGCATAGTGAGGTTTTACCTACTCCAGGGACACCAACAACAGCAACCCGCTCCCAGGGACACATTTTAACACTACTTGTATAAAATGTGTAATATTCTTTTAAAATATCTACAACTTAATTCTACAAATTTAATACTATCCACAATAATCAGGTTATTTGTTAACCATTTCACTGATAGCATCAGCCATCATATGTCCTTCAATCTGGATTTCAGCCTTGTCAATACCTTCAACTTTTTCGGCAGCTACACGAGCCTGCATAGCCATGTTAGCCGCACTCATGCAACCTGGATTGGTGGGTTTAATCACAATTTTAGCGGTTTTATCATTCTCATTAACCTGAATATCAGCAACAAGTCCCATTTCCACAATGCTAATACCCATGTGGGGATCTGCCACTTGGGTAAGAGCTTCTCTAACCTTAGCAACTAATTCTTCACTCATAATAAATACCTCAAAATTCATTTCTATATATTTTCCACTGTTTGCTGTGGTTATAATGTATAATAAATTCTTGAAAAGTGTATATACATTAAATAAATGTATTCATCTATTTCCATATTAATGCTATTTATATTTATTTATAAAAAGTGAATGTGGAAAAACTACTTAACACGATGTCTAATTCTCACAGCCACACCCTTTTCTCCTTTTTTCATTTCCCCACCAGCCATAATAGCTTTTCCAACTCCCAGTACTTCTCCCTTCCTCACTATAACTACCTCATCCCTGGGAAGTATTCCATCATAGGCATCAACCACTCCTGGCACGAAAAGGGTATTAGTCTTAAGATTAAAATCAATTTCCACCCAGTTTACACCAATTTCATTTATTATCTCACCACCTTTAATATTCAAACTGTAAAGGCCGTTTTCATGGTGCAAAACTGCTATTTGTTCATCATTCTGCATTAGACGCCGATCAAACCTTCCGCGCAACTTATAATCTGAAGGAACTAGTTTATCTGCTTCACGGGTGTTAAACTGGTAACGCGCGATAGACCTGAGCATATGGAGTTGCCGGGGATGACTTTTAAGCTTTTCATATTTTTTAACCTGCTGTCTGAGATTTTGCATTGATTCTGCAGATAAGGTTCTACCATCTTGGCAGGTGAACGTGGCGTGGGGTAGATATTCCTGGCAGACTGTAAGATAACCATGAGCTACATGGGCTATCACATCTTTGTCCCCAACATATTCTCTTAAACATTCTCCAGTGAGGTTTATTTCTTCCTTTGACCAGTCACCAACAGTTGAAACATCGTAAGATTGTATGGGGTATGTTTTTTCCATTTCTCTAGGGCAAACACCAAAGGGTGATGTTAAAATCGCCTCCTGGAAACCTTTGGTGGCTTGGGTAAAGACACGGTGTGATTTACTTGATGAATAAGGCTTACGCATACTGCAGGGTAAAACCACCACCACATCCCCTAATGGTTCTAATAGTTTCATCCTATCCCTCCAGCGACGGGCTTCAGGACGATTAAGTGAAGTTTCAGTGGTGCAAAGGACTTTAATCATACTTTATCTCCAGTTTTTCCATTAATTCAGATAATTTATCAGTTTAAGGGTTGTATTATTAAATAAAATTCAAATCTACGTTCTAGTTAGAATTGATGTTTTAAAGTTTTAGTAAAAGCTTATTTTTCATTTCTATAATCTTTTAAAATCTCTTAGATCAAAAATATTAATTTTAAAAAGCCATTTAAAGAGTCATTTATGGTTTTCGTCCATCTAACCATTTGACTCCGGTTATTTTAGACATTTCAAGGGTTAAACTCACTAAATCATCTTTATCCATCAATTTAGTATCATCTTTACCCACCATACGGGCAATGTTTGCAATTTCTTCTGTAGAAATTTTCAGAAAGTTTGATAATTTGTCTACGCCCTCTTCCACGTCCAACTGTTTTACTAATTGAGGATTCTCGGTGGCCACTCCAGTGGGACAAAGTCCAGTATTGCAGACCCGGTACTGTTGGCAGTTAATAGCAATTAGAGCTGCAGTACCTATGTAAACTGCATCAGCACCCAGGGCCAGACATTTAGCAAAATCCATTGAATCCCGCAAACCACCACCTGCAATAAGACTGACTCTTCTACGAATACCCATTGACTTCAGTTTCTCATGGGCACGTGGTAAAGCCGCCAGTATAGGGATGCCCATATTATCTCTCACATAGCTATCTGTGGCTCCAGTACCACCACCAAAACCATCCAGTGCAATGAAATCAACACCTGCTTCTGCCAGGATATTTATATCATCTTCAACATGCCCACAACCTATTTTTGCACCTATTGGAACTCCATCTGTGATTTCCCTTAAGTGGTTTACTTTTTGAGCTAATTCTTCAGGATTATTAATATCCGGGTGATGTGCAGGGGAATAAGCTGATTGTCCCTTCTCAAGACCCCGGATCTGTGCCACTTCAGGTGTGATTTTATCAGCTGGCAGGAAACTTCCTTTACCAGGATATGCTCCCTGTCCAAAGCGTATCTCCACACCGGCAGCAGACTTTAAGAGATCCTCATCTAAACCATACCGCCCAGTGGAATATTGTACTATCATCAATTCGGGAGAAATTTCCCTCTCCTCATTTAAAACTCCACCTTCACCTGTATTAAACCCTATATTCAGTTTAGAAGCTGTTTTAGAGATAACTAAACGAACATTACGCGAAACAGCTCCAAAACTCATTCCAGAAATTAGGATAGGTGAAGAAACTCTTAAAGGTTTTTTAGAATTTGGGCCAATTACAGTCGAGGTATCTACTGGAACATCTCTATTTAGGGGTATTCGTTTTACTTGAGCAGGTAGAAAATGAAGGTCATCTAGTGTGTGGGGAAGTTTCTTCTCTGAGCCCATAGCCTTTATCAAACTGATTCCCTTAGATTTATCCTTGATTTCAACCATTTTCCTGTATGAATCCGGGCTTTCATCATTGGAAATTTTTCGCATGATGGTTTTACTTTCCCCCACTGCATTCACATCACAATAATAGATGTCCTTGAGATCATATTCATAATATAGGGGGCAGGTGTTGCAAATACAACCTCCCACTGAAATTTCACATTTACTGGACCCAGTACTACAGTAGAGAACTTCATCATCAGAATTTTGGGGGTAACTGGGACAGTAAGTACAATGACATTTATCTCTGTTTTCTGGAGTGTTTTTGATGTCATTAACCTTATATAAATAGGTTTTCATGTTCAACACCTTTTTTTATTTATACCACTCTATCTATCATAGCTTCAAAACCTTCATTCCTTAAAATTCTACATTTAAATTTATAATTCCATTATATGTTAAATTTTCCTTGAATACCCTCAATATCCTGGATATTTTTGAAATAATTTTATCTAGCCATTTGTGTACATGGCCCTGGTTTTCAGTTTATATCTTCTTGAGTTCAATATAATTTTCATGGAGAAATATAAGATTAATCAAATGGAAGAAATCACGAATTTCGTGTATACCAAATCTTATAATCGGCTCCTTGAACGATTTAGCAAACTTAAAGAAGGCAAAGGACATATAATTCATGTAATTGCAGCTCCAGGAACAGGAAAATCCACTAATATATATAAATCAATACAAGAACTTGATTTAAATGTTTATGAAGCTAAATTACCTCTTCCTTCAATGAATATGAGTTCGAGGGAGGTTTATAATTTCATGCTGGAATGTGTTAGAAAGGATCTTCAAATAAAATCATCTGAACCTGTCGGCAGATATCTAGAAAAATTTGATGCGGTTTTATTCGCAGATCAGTTCCACGATATCCACCAGATTCACCGGGACAAGGTGGGTTTCAGTCAGTGGACGAATCACATGGGATTGAAATCGCTAAAATTTTACTTAATATGCATATATGAATATTTTAAACATCGAAGAGACTTTAAGAATATAAATATCATATTACAGACTGCCTGGCGAATTCATTTGGGTGGTGAGAAGAAAGATCTCTTCACTGATGTGGGATGCTTATCAGCACTGGCTGTAAATATATTGAGAGTTCCCTTTGAGGTAGTGAAGATATCATATTCGGAAGAAGAAACCATAAGCATAGTAAAAAGTCATATTAGTGATGTTAACTCTGATGAAATAAAACATTACATAAAAAAATATGGGAATAGACCTCGTTTTATTTGTCAGAATATTAAAAAGGATTTAAAAATGGATTAAGGGATTAAGAATAGGATTATTTACTACGTATCAATAATTAAGTCTTTATTGGAGTTTAAATGATCAAAACACTGATTAAGTCCACCCGGATAACCTGGGCTTCGAAAAATGCCAATATGTACCTTCTGGCACTGACTTATGCTTACTTTTTAGGAATACCTATTAATAATCCATTGGCAATTATGGAAGGACTTATACTTGTATCCGTCCTATGGGGTGCTCTATACACACTCAATGATCTCACGGATCTGGAGGTGGACCGCAGGGATAGAATGAAACAAAACCGTGCTTTCATTGAAAATACGGTGGATAAAAAGTTTATTCTACTTTTCTTTGCCATAATTGTCTCAGCAGTTTTTTTGATCTCATTAACAACTCTCCCTGCATCCTTCACATTGATACTTTCTTTGATGCTCATCAATCAACTGCTTTACACTCTTCCACCTATCAGACTAAAAGAAACGAATTTAGCCCCTTTCTTTAGCACTGCAACTAATTCTGTGTTGCGATTAGCTTCCTGTGCCGTGCTGCTGGGCAATGTATTTTTCATTCCAGTTAGTGTATACTTGTTCATGTACCTGGCAGGCATGGGTACCTATATGATGTACAAATCACGTTCAAAAGATGCCAGTCTGGTTGGAATAATCGGGGCATCTGTGCTTCTTTACACACTCATCACTGGTGAGATGAATCTCATACAATTTTCAGTGGCTATTTTACCCTCATTCTTGGCTGCCATTCCATTATATCTTTCTCTTTTCACCAATAAAGATTCTATGTTCCGTTTAGCAGATATATTATACCATCAAGTAGCCATGGTTTTTTTCATCCTCTGTATACTGGTGATTATTTTTTAATGCCCTTCCTAAAATTTGATTAGGTCTAAATTAAGCTAAAACTAATTAGATCCGGATTTAAAATAATTAAATGCATTAAAAAGCTGTTTAAATCACGCTAACATTATAACTACAGAAAATGGTTTTAAATATTTTCAAGCAATGAAAGTTTTTTAAAAAATTAATATAAAAAAGAGAAAAAAGTTAAAAATCTCTTAGAATCTTAGAATAGTTTACCCAGCTTTAAAAGGGCTTTTGGAGAGATTTTAACCAGTTTTCTCACCATTTCGGCGGTGTTAATAGTTTCAAAGTCGCTGTCCCTGAAAGCCTCAGCAATGGTATCTAATTCTTCATCAGAAAGGCTTAAAAGATAATCCTTGGCTTTGAGGTATTTCTTGAATGATTCTCCCAATTCCTCTTCACAGAGTTTCTCGTATATCTCCAGATTCTTCTTAGAGTAATCTCCGTCAGCTACTGCCTGAGCAGCCACCTGACCAGCTAATCGGCCTCCTAACATGCCGCTGATAATACCTCCACCTGTTAGTGGGTTAACCATTCCTGCAGCGTCTCCTGTCACCAGAACGTTATCTGTAACCTTCTTTTTGAGTAATCCACCCACTGGATCTCCACCTATATTGATTTCAACTGGTTGGGCATTTTTGGTGGCTGGATTGTTTTTCACAAATTCAAGAAGATGTTGGTAGGCTGTTTTATCTGTTACAGTGGTTAGAATACCCAAACCCACATTTGCTATGTCATCTCCTTTAGGGAAAATCCAGGCGTAACCTCCGGGGGCAACACTTCCAAAATGGAATTCTATGCAGTCTGGTTCTTCCATTTGAACATTTGCCATTTCAAATTGAGCACAAGATTCCATATTCTTAGGTTTAAGGCTAGTTTTAAGTCCAGCCCATCTACCAACCCGGGATTCCGGGCCGTCAGCAGCAATTACAATTTTAGTTTTAATCTCTGTTTCCTCACCCATACTCTCCACAGTAACAACTAACTGATCCTCTTCCCTTCTCATACCCGTAGCTAAGGTTTTCACCATGATTGTGGCACCTGCTCTGCCCGCGTCCATGGCCAGGTACTTGTCGAAAACTTTACGTTCCAGTATATATCCTGCTTCAGGGAGCTTTACTTTCTCCTCAGTTAAATTGACTGCAGTACCATTAGGAGATACCATTCGAACTCCTGTAGCTTCTTTGGTTACCCATCGTGGGGAGGGTTCTATTCCTAACTTTTTCAAACCTTCTTTAGAAACACCTTCAGCACATCTTTTGGGGCTTCCTATCTCTGATTTTTTGTCTATTAATATCACACTGGAGCCTGCTATTGCAGCGTGTTTAGCTGCAGTTGAGCCAGCTGGACCAGCGCCAATGACTAGAATATCAGTTTCAATCATTCAATCATCCCTCTTTTCTAATGCATTAACTGGACACACCTTTACACAAATCTTACAATCTTTACATTCTTCTTCGTTAAAATTCAAGCTGATTTCACGTACTTCAATGAGATTACGGGGGCATACACCAGCGCATTCCCCACAGTACATACACCATTCCTTAACAATCATATTATCAATCCTTAGTCGTTTTTTAGTCAATCAAATGATTGATGTATTATCAAAATCAAACTAATAATACTACCAATAAAGTATTAAATCAAATATTATCAATGATTTTTCTTTCATACATATTAGTTTTACTTTTTAAAAACCTTTTAGTGTTTAGTTCAGAATAAATTTCTTAAATAATATATTTTTAAAAATATCTAGAATTGATATTAATGATAGCTATTTTGAAATAAAAATCAATTATTAATAAAATTTGTAATAAAATTGCATTAAATATTCGAGCTATTAATTCGTGATATTTGAACGAGTTTCTGATTCACTTTCTGTTGGGGTAGTTGATTTTTGCGAATTTGAAGAACTCCTTGATGTAACTTTTCGTTTGCTGCTGGTGCTGGTACTTTTTTGGGATTTTAATGTTTCTGTGGTGTTTTGATGGTTTTGGAGGGTGGTATTGGTGGATGTATTTTTAGTGAGGTTAGTCAGGTTGGTGGTGTTAATAGTTAGATTTTTGTCTGGTGACTCAGCAGGACTGTAACCCATTCCCACTACTGATCCAGCTATCACTCCCACCAGGAGTATGGGTATAATAATCAGATCTTTACTAATCATCAAAATCCCCTTTTGTGATCATCTAGGTAATCATTATATTTATAATTTTGCAGATTTTCAGGGATCTGAGCGGCATTATCCCGTTACATGAAGAATTTAAGTTTAAAAGCAGATATAAAGATAACTCATGAAGTTTTTTTTTAACTATTATCCTCAATCATTCCCTTGCCTGGCCGTTTTTGCAGAAATATCCTGGAGGTTCTCCACTGAACAGGTTGTTTTCTTTCCATACTAAACATTTATCGCACTGACAATCTTGACTGGAATCCAGATCCTTCGTTTTTGCTTTTCCATGAGCACAGTAAAGTGCAGGGATTCTCTCTTCTTCTATCATCATCCTGGAGTCTAAATCCTCCTGTGCAATCTCCCGCATTATTTTCATCTTATCCAGAACACATTGAGATTTATTCTGCACAGGACAGCAATCACAAAGACATTCTTTCAAGTTTTCCAGGTTGAATTCAACTTCCAATGAACACCCTCCTCCCATTATGTTTCATATTACGGATTATATTAACTATTACTATGATTTTTGACATAATTAAATCATTCATTAAAAAAATAAATCATTCGTTGAAAAAAGTGGTTTGACATTGATAAATCTTAACCATTAAGAGATTTTGATAAGGGAGGATAATTTTTTATGAATCAATAAGAACTAAAAACAAAGTATGGAAGACTATAAGCAGCTTATGGTGACGTTTTTATTACCATGGCGCTGTTATGGGCTGGATTGACAAGTTTACTACAGATAGATGTGACCTTTTAGGGGTAAATGTTGCCCTCATGGGAGTTATTATAAATTGGGGTTATTATAAAATGTACTGGCCAAGGGATATTTAAGTAGATTAAAAATTTAAAATATTCAAAAAGAATTTAAATCGAAAGAAGTATCATTAGAGGATTAGAGGAGTCCAATTTAGAAATTCATCGAAAGATAATGAATTTAAGAGTTCCTAGTTTATCTATTAATTTATTTATAAAATATATAAGAATGAATGTTGCAAGGAGTATTCATTCAGTTTTTCTATTTTTTTCTTTTTCATCTTCAATGGATTTAAATACATGACCACAATCACTGCATACGAGGGACTGGCTTGTTCCAAAAGCACGGTGTTCTGGATCTAATCTCCTGTTAAGAGTTTTATCCTTAGAACCACACTCAGGACATTTTTCGTTTAATTTTCCAAGATTCATTATTATTATCTCCAAAAAATTGTCTCAATAAAACACATTTTTAATAAATGAATTGCAGGTTGCATCCAAAAAATCTTAATTTCATCCAGTGGAGCTTGCCGTAACATTTTGCATGGTTGTGTTACCGGTGGAATTACGAGTGCCATCACCACTATCACTGGATGTTGTATCAGGTGTTTGCTGGGCCTGATCCTGTGCACTGTTTGCTGCTTGACCCGTTAGATTGTTGTGTTTGAAAAGTGAATAATGAGTAGTATTGTTGGTATTGTTGGTAGAATTCTCAAGATCAGCAAAGTAACCAAGTGCAACTACTCCCAATATCAATAGAACACCCATGATTACTGGCGTGCTTTTTTTCATCATCTCATCTCTTATAACAATTTTTTTTCTAATTTTATCAAATTAATTATCAATTTAATTGATTATACCTGTTTTCATCCATTTTATACAGTTTTTATTGGTTTTTTAATTGTTAAAGAATTTTTACAGGGATTTAATGCGATATTTCATGTTTTTATTCGAGGTTCAAAGTTCCTAAGAAGGCTTAAGCATTATAGACATTATTCCCTTTTTAGATTTTCTATCTCTGTCTGTATTTTGAACCATACCCATACTGGAACCTAACATTTCTTTGGTGGCCCGCATGGTTATCTCTTTGAAGATCTTTTTATAGGCAGTGCAGTGGGGGTCCACGCCACTTATCTCTGCTTTACCTGTCTTTTCATTAATCTTAAGAGCATTGTAGGGACATCCACCCCGACAGAATTTGATATAAGTGCATTTCTTACACTCCTCATCCACATAATCCTTGAATTGATGAAGAAGCTTCCATGAATCCGATTTAGAGAGATCTTCCATACTGGGATGATCCCGAACATTTCCCATAACGTACTCTGGCATTCCAACGAAACGATAACAGGGATAAATGCTACCATCTGGTCCAACTGCGAAGGTATCACCCATACAATCTACAAAGGTGCAAACAACTCCCCTTCGGATAAAAACGCATTTAGCGAGATGGTCAATGTTTTTCACCTCAATTCTGTCCATGTTTTCCAGATACTGGTCCAGGAGGTAGATTAAAAGTTCCCCATATTCTTCGGGGGATAAAGCCCACTTTTCAGGGTTCTCATCCCTTAATGATGGTAAAGCAGGGTGTAATTTGAGGTTAAAACCATTTTCCAGGAAGAAATTGAAGATATCCTCTTTGTACTGGATAGAGTAAGAAGTAAAAGTGGAAATGAAGCTAACTTGCAGATCATGGGCTTTGGCAATTTCATAGCCCCGCATAGTCTTCTTAAAATATCCATCTCCCCTCTGCAGATCGTTCAGCTCCTCCGGACCATCTAAACTTGAGCCAATGGGAATTTCATATTCCTTAAACAATTCTGCCAGTTCATCTGTAAGATTCCAGAGATTGGTCTGAAGGGCAAAGGCAGGTTTAAGCTGGGCTAAACCTTCTGCAATCAAGGGCAGTGCTTGTTTGAAAAAGTCATAGCCGGCCAGGAGTGGTTCTCCTCCATGGAAAGTAAAGGTAACTGGTTCCTCTCGAAAGTCCTTAAGCCATTCCACAACTTCTTTAACTATATCCACAGTCATTACTGGGGAACTTTCCTCAGAACTCCAGCAATACTTACAGTTAGAAGGGCAACCCAAAGTGGGAACCAGCATTACATGAAAAGCCATAATTCACCATTAGAGAATGTGTTAGAAAAACATCTGATCTATAAATATTTAATTGTGTTGAATAATTAATTTGAGTTTTTATGTTTTTTAAATATTCCCCTCTAAAATAAGTCCAAGTTTAATCAGGAATATCAGAATGAATAAAAACTAATTGTAGTCTAATTCTTTGAATTTGATTATAAATCGAGTTCCATTATTATGATTTAACGTTAACTCTGCTTTAAGTTGTTTAATAAGCATTTTTACCAGGCGCAGTCCCAGAGTTCTCGCATTTTCCATGTCTGCATCCTTCATTCCCACCCCATTATCACTCAGGTTCAGGGTCAAATAATCCCGGTTATTCTTAAAGGTTAGGTTCACTCTACCTTTTTCATCAGGGGGAAAAGCATGTAATGAGTTTGTGATTATTTCATTTATAATTAGTTCGCATGTGAGGGCAGTTTCAATATTCAACTTAACATCATCCATCTTTGTTTCATTTTTCACGTGGGGATAATTCTGGTGGGATAAGATTTCAGAAATTAGAGTGTCAACATATTCTGTAAAGTTAACTGAAGAGATGTCTACAGATTTATATAATAGTTCGTGCACGATGCCCATGGTCCGAACCCTGTCTCTAGTATTGTCCAAAAGTATTTTATCTCTCTCATCGTGTAAGAGTCTTGACTGCAGGCTTATAAGGCTGGATATAATTTGCATATGCCCACTTCTAAATCAGTAACCATAATTGCCTCCTGGGATGAATCAAAAATTTTCCGCATCTTCTCTTCATTTTCATTTTTTATTAATTCTTTTAGAATTTTCTCGTGTTTTAGACGGTTTTGATTTCATCCAGGGCCCTTCGAACTACATAGGCAAGTCTGGAAAAACTATCTTTGGGAATATAATCAGTTGCACCTCTCCCCAGAGATTTGATTGCTGATTCATCATTAAAAGTTCTGGTTAATAGAATAAAAGGTGTTTGAGGGCTGTTATTATTTCTAATCTCCATTGCAGAAAGACCACTGAAATCTTAAAGTTCAAAATCTGATAAAATCAGATCAGGTTTAAAACCACCCAGTTCTTTGATAAATTCTTCCCTGTTTTTAACTAATTTCCATGATAAATTAAGCCCTTCTTTCGAGAGCTCACTCCCAATCAAACCTGCTTCTCGGGGAGAATTATCAATTATCAGTATTTTGGCGATTTTCATATGAGTTATTAGTATTTTTTTAACAACAATTTGACATTATTAAAGATTGGTAATTATGCATTGGCCTTGCCAATTAATGAATTTCTTTTTTTCCTGCTGGCAAAATTGTTTTCTTAAGGAAATCAATGATATTTACATCTAGATTGTATTTTACATGATTAATAATCGGGGAAATATATTTATATTATAAGAATGCACATTACTATTTCTTAATTTATAATTATTTTTATCAAATTATTAGTCAATGTTTAGGAACGGTTTAAATGATAAAAGGAGTAAGTGAAATATTTAAAAACGATATTAAGGTTATTAAAAATAGTCCTGTAGTTTTTTTTGTTTTAATAGTTATTATTTGTATACCTTCACTTTATGCGCTGCTCAATATACAGGCTACATGGGATCCATACTCATTAACCAGTAATCTAAAAGTAGCAGTGGCTAATGAGGATTTAGGGTATGAATTTAAGGGGACTCATTATAATGTTGGAGACTTGTTAGTGAATGAGTTAAAAAATAATGATAAGTTCAGCTGGCAGTTTGTTGATGAAAAAACAGCTGTAGATGGAGTTAAAAATGGAGATTATTATGCTGCTGTCATAATTCCAAGGGATTTCAGTCAAGAGATTTTATCAATAGACACGGCAAATCCTCATTCAGCCAAGATGGAATATTTGGTTAATGATAAATTGAATGCTATTGCACCCCGGATGACCAATGCGGGTGCAGATACCATACAAAACCAGATCAATTCTGAAATTATCAAGACCATCGATGGCATCATATTTGGCAAACTCAGTGATGTGGGTCATATGGCCCAGGAAAATAAGGCGTATTTTTTGAAAACCAGATCAATGATTAACGAGTTAAATGGAAAGTTAGGGGAAATTGATGCATCTCTGGACCAGGGAAATTCCATTATGAGTACAGTAAATAGTATCTGGCCAAGATTCAGTGAAGAGTTACCACAGATACAGAGTAAATCCAATTATGTTAAAGAGAAATTTTCTTTACTCTATAATTACATTCAAAGTGACCCTGCAAAGGCACTCATCACTGTACAGGATATGGAAACAGTGGTTAACACCATAATAAAGTCTTTGAAATATCTGGATGCCATTTTAACCACACTTTTCAATGCCACTGGTGATGAACAGCTAAAACCAATCATTGCACAAGTTGAATACGATATTGTAAAGGCGAATAACGTTTTAGCTATTCTAAAAGAGGTGGAAGTGGATCTAAAAAATAGTAAAGATCCTTCTAGTAAGTTAAATGAACTTAAAAATTCCATTGACGAGATGGACTCTGCCATTAATACACTGGCAAATAACCGGGAAAAGATAAATAACACCATTAATCAAGCTTCATCTAAATTAGGTTTAGTTAATTCAAAATGGCCTGAATTTAGGAGTGCTATTGCAAATGCCGCAGTCAAACTCAATGCAGTGGATGAGGCAGATCTGGATAGGTTGATTGCCTTTTCAGATGTTGATCAGGATGGTGTGAGAAACTATTTTAAAAGCCCGGTTCAACTGGATAAAAAACATGTTTATTCAGTTGATAATTATGGGTCTGCTCTTTCACCATTTTATATTGCCATATCTTTATGGATAGGTTGCATTATTGCAGTGGCCATGATTAGTATGCGGGTTAAAACCGGGAAAAAATACAGTGCTGAAACTGTTTATCTGGGTAGAATGGGATTATTTTTTATTATAAGTTTATTACAAGCTCTGGTAGTTGCAGGGGGTGCATTGATGCTGAAGATACAGGTTTCATCCGCCCTACTTTTTACAATGACTACGGTGTATATAGGTCTGTGTGCCATGATTGTGGTTTACTCTTTAACATCTGCCTTTGGAAATGCTGGAAAAGCCCTGTCAATTATATTACTGGTTTTACAGATAACCGCAACCGGGGGAACATTCCCTGTTGAACTCCTACCACCTTTTTTCCAGAACATTCATCCTTACTTACCATTGACTTATGCAATTGGAGCACTACGCGAAGTGGTTGCTGGAGTTTTATGGAATAATTTCTGGTATTGTATCGGAATATTAGCAGTATTTCCATTAGTGACTTTTGTATTCACCCTGCTGATTAAAGAAAAAATGGATAAAAGAGCCCAATGGACTGAGGATAAGTTAAAAGAAAGCGGTTTGTTCTAAATTTATGCTATAATTATTAGCATTTTTTTTAAAAGCGCAGAGTACTAGTGATGTAAAACATGAAATAGGGACATCTTTGGGAGAAAATTCAAGCCTATATTAAATTTTAAGTTTTTATTGGCTTAAATTATCTCCCAACATTATGGGATTAATTTATGGTGTTTAATTAATCATAAACTATTTAGGAGGTTAATTTTCAGATTAAAAATTTATAATCATTTCTTATGGTGTAAATTGGATTTGATGCGGGTTTTTCATTCTTTTGAACTGGCAGTGGTGGTTAATTTGACGTGTTCTACTCCTTTAAGTCTCATAATTTTCTCGGTTAGGTTTCGAATTTCTTGTGCATCTCCTTTGACTATTATTACTTCTAGACAGTTACGATCAGAAATGTGGAGGTGCATGGTGGCATTGATGTGACTCCGGTATTGATGCTGGATTTCGGTGATATCTTCCATTACTCCAGTGTAGTGGTGGTCATATATAACAGCCACAATTCCCACTCTGTCCCCTTCAATGTCTTTCATCCACTGATAACGCACAATATAATCTTTAAGTGCGTCTCGAATACCTTTAGATCTTGAATTATATCCACGATCTTTTAAAACATCATCAAATTCACTTAACAACTTTTTTGGCAATGACATGCTTATTCTCATCATAGATCCCACCTGTAATATGTGTGTTATAACTATTATTAATTTATTAAGTAATAAATATTTCCATTAGAGGGCAACAATATTATTAAAAAAAGGTAATGAAATGGTTTGAATTAATAAATAATCACAGATTAAAATCATCAATTAGGGGATGAAAGATGGCAAGTGATGTTGCCAGTCCTAAGAAAAAATAATGAATTATTTTTAAATCTATTGTTGTTTGGTCGGATACTTGAAACCTACTTTTTTAGAAGTCCAGAACCATAAAACGGCCATGAACAGTATACCAAGGACCAATCCTAACAAGCCGCTTTCGGGATTAAAGATGTTGGTCATTTTAATCCCTAAAATACCAATGGTAGTGCCGAAACCAAATAGACTATAAACTATGGTATTCCAGAGGGCATGGGAGAATGACGATACAATTATGGAACCGGAAATGTACCGTAGTAACCCGAAGATTAGGCCTCCTATAATCCCTCCTGTGATGTATATGGGAAGCATACTCCAGGTGAAGGATGGATTAAGGAAGAAGAGGGGTAAATGCCAGGAGGAAAATGCCACCGCAGTGAGCAGGAGAATTAATTTAGGATCAATTTTGTCCCGTTCCAGTATTCCATAAAGCCATCCTCTGAAGAAACCTTCTTCAGTAGCAAATGCTAGTATAAGTGTATAGAAAAAGAGGTAGGCGATTTTCCCTGTCATTTCGTTAGGGTATTTAATTTGGCCTATGTTGCCAGTTAAAAGGGCAATAATGATAAGGATAAGACAAATGCTTAAAGGATACAGAATAGCCCACACGTAATCCCTTAAACTTCCAAACTCCAAACCCAACTCTTTACCATTCATTTTAGTCCAGTAGGCTAAAATTATGATTAGGGGGAATATTACCAGTGCCTGGAGTTGTTCATTATTGAATATTACCGGGGCCAGTGTACTGCAGATCATAACCAGAACATATCCAATTAAACCATATTTATAAGCTTTTTTCATGTTTCATGCTCCTAATTCAATTTAAGCAGGTAAAGAGTAATTAAATCATTAAATAACCTCCTAAATCCTATTTAAATACTCTTTTAACCTACTCGAGAGGAATATCAATTTTTTTTAAAAAATCCTCTTCTTATAGTAACAATATTGCTTCTAGTACTACTTTAGTGATGACTCTCTTTTAAACATTGCTATAGGAATATTACTATGGGTGTTAGATTTAATGTGAAAATCTGGGCAATTTAACTGATTGTTTTACTGATTTTCGTGTGCAGGGTAGCCTTTTTTAAGTATTTTTTCATGTTTGGTTATATTAATTTTATAGGGTTTTTATATAAAACTTGAATAATGGCTTTTAGAAATCATTTTTTGGTGATAAAAAAAAATCAAAAGCAATTTCCCGATATAAAAAAAATTTGAAGTTATTTTAGTTTAGGGATTAAATCTTTCTTTTTTGCATAAATAAGGAAAATAACATTAAAAAAGAAAAACAAACCAATTATTAACCAAAAGCTAATAAAGCATTATAAAAAAATAATGAAAATAGAACATTATTAGAACATTATAGATTGATCTGTTTCCTAAATAGGAAATGGAATTACCTATCACTGATAAACCTACAAATACCAGCAAAATGATAAACTGCACGGTTTATTGCCATAAATTCATCTCTTGTTTTTTGTGATATTTTAAAATGTTGCTGTTATATTTTTTCTATGTATCCTGCTTTTATTTCTGCTAAATATTTGTTAGATAGTTCTGGCGGTGAATCAATGCCAACGGGGAACATGTATTTTCCATAAACTCTTATAGTGTCGTTATTATTGTAAGGTATGGTTCCGGTGTATGAAATTACGATGTAAGGTTCTGGTTCAAGGCCTTTAACCTTAAGTAAAATATGAGTTCGTGTTTTATCGAATTGAATAAATTCATCTTTTTCAGATATTTGACCTGTTATTTTTACCATTTGGTCATTTAAAGATTTATAATCTTTTGATAGATTTGTTAAGTTAATTTCAGAGCATGAATTTTTATATGTGGAGATATTTTCATCTCCTGTCACTGCATTTACATAGAAATCACTTTCACTTCCTTCAAAAGCCAATCCAGATGGACTAAATAATATTGAACCGGAAAATATAACATAAGCAAATAAGGCCAACACAATTATTAAGGTTATAAGAAGAATTTTACTCAGTTTTTCCATTAGCAAACCTCTATCCTATTTTTCTCTATCCTATTTTTTATCAAGTTGTTAATAAATATTTATATTAAATTTTCCATTAAAATCCAAAACTCCTTATAATCACATCATAATTCCCAAAAATTATAAATAAAAACTCAGCGCTTCCTTAACAATTTATTCATTCTTCTTAAAAAATAATACATAAAATTGACTATTTTTTTCTCTGAGTAATTTATTTATTAGGGAAAGAAAAAAAAAACAAAGAGTAATACGAAAAATTTATATATTATCATAAGTGACAAATAATGATAATTATTTATAATGGTGAATTCAAACTAATATCATATAATGTATTATGTTAATTTAGGGTGATTTCCATGCTCACATCGGTCCAGAAAGAAATACTCCAGAGTCTGATAAACTTATACCGCAACGCTGATGGTATGTCCATTAAGGGGGAGGAAATAGCGGAACTAATGAACCGCAACCCCGGAACCATTCGCAATCAAATGCAATCCCTGCGCAGTCTAGGTCTTGTTAAAGGGGTTCCAGGACCCCGTGGAGGTTACAAACCGACTATTGAAGCTTATCATACATTAAATATTCAGGATACGGATAAAGAAACCATGGTACCAGTCTATAAGAAGGGAAAACTGGTAAAAGATATCAATGTAGCCAAGATAGAATTCACCAGCATACCACATCCGGGAGAATGTGAAGCAGCCATCAAAGCAGTGGGAAACATCAAAACCCTGGATCTGGGAGATAAAATACGCGTAGGCCCTACTCCCGTTAACAAACTGGTAGTAGACGGAGTAGTTGTAGGCAGGGATGACATGGACAACATCCTACTCCTGGACACTACAGCAATCCGCAGCATACCAAAAAAAAGAGTAATGGAAGTAGCCACCTCAGAACTAATAACCTTGGATGGACTGACCACTATTAGAGATGCAGCCCGTGTACTATCCTCAAAAGAAATCGAAGGTGCACCAGTCATGGATGATGATGAAATCATGGGAATGGTAACTCTATCTGACATCAGCAGAGCTCTGGCAGAAGCCCGGGAAGACATGAAGGTGGTGGACATCATGACTAAAAATATCATCACAGTCAAGGAAGATGTGATGATCTCAGATGCCATCGAACTCATGAACAAAAAACATATCGGGCGTCTCATAGTAGTGGACCAGGAAGGAAACGCCAAGGGCATTGTAACCCGTACAGACCTCCTGGATAAAATCGCCGGGCTAAAATAAATGAATCTAAACCTTTTTTATTATAAATAAAAACCCCAAGATCTTGTTTTTAATGAAATTTATCCCAAGAATTTATTACTTAAAAAAACTAATTTTAAATAAATCTATTACATAAAAAAATCACCATATTTTTATAAATATTTCACTTACACTTTTTTAGTTTAAATAGGTTAAATTCTATAATTACCTAATATTTTACAATATAACCAAAGGAAGCATGAGAAACTGAAAATTGAGCAGATGAAAATCGGTTCCCAGATGACCACACTTCAATTGATCGAGGAAATGGGGAAAAGTGGAGTTCTGGGAGCAGGAAGACTTCACCG
Organism: Methanobacteriaceae archaeon; assembly: GCA_013403005.1. NCBI lineage: Archaea > Methanobacteriati > Methanobacteriota > Methanobacteria > Methanobacteriales > Methanobacteriaceae > Methanobacteriaceae archaeon. The sequence goes on from JACBOA010000007.1 coordinate 135,093, forward strand.
GGCCACCAAACTCCTGGAAGAAGTTTTCACTGATGATGAAACCACAGTATTCCTCAGTCTAGCCGGGCCCATGGTTCCAGGAGGCCTTAGAAAAGTCATCCGTGATTTAATTGCCGATGGACACGTGGATGTCCTTATAAGCAGTGGAGCCAACCTCACACACGACCTTTTAGAGGCATTCGGAGGTTCGCACTACCGTGACCAGGCTAAAGATGATGAAGAACTATGCAAGATGGGAATGGGCCGTATAGGGGATATTTATACTAAATCAGAAGACTTCGAGGTTTTTGAGTCAAAAATCAATTCAATACTAGGTGAAATTGCTGGAAAAAACAACAGCATCAATATCAGGGAATTTTTAACTCAGATAGGGCACCTGATAGATGATGAAGAATCAATCATACGCACTGCAGCCCAAAAAGGAGTCCCCATATACTCTCCGGGAATAGTGGACAGTATGATGGGATTGCAACTGTGGATGTTCACCCAGGAAAACCAGCTAACCCTGGATGCAGCTGGAGATATGCACGAACTATCCGATATTGTCTTCGACTCAAAGAAGGTTGCCACCCTAATCCTGGGAGGAGGACTACCAAAACACTATGCCCTAGCTTCCAACATACTCACTGGAGGAGTGGATGCTGCCATTCAGGTGACATTAGATCGCAGTGAAGCAGGTAGTTTAAGTGGTGCACCATTAGAGGAAGCAAAATCCTGGGCTAAAGCCAAATGCGGATCCCGTTTGGTAACCGTAATTGGAGATGCCACCATAATATTCCCCTTAATGGTTGCAGGTGTTAGAGAATTAATTGAAGGTTAGAACATTAATAGGAAGATGGAACTAATCTATGTGGGGAGTAGGAATATATTTATGAAGATCGATGGATGAATCCATCCGTTAATATTGAGATTAAAGTTTTTAAATTGATGGTTTTAGATTAAGTTGAAGGAGCATTAAAATTTATGTTTTTAGAGGTAGTATTATACGCTTCATCGGGATTCTTCATGAAATTCTCTGATGATGCACTGGATGTGGAGGACAATTCCGCCCTGGGCGTGGCCTGTGGACTGCTCAGTGTTGCAGGAATAGGATATCTTTCAGTGAATTTCCAAGACGCAGCCACCATCTTCCTGGCTATACTCATGGGAACCCTTTTATCGGCTAAAGTAGATAAAATAGGACACATGGTCACCTTAATCGTATTCCTAACTATCATTTTTATATGGGGGCTCCCTCCCATAGGATTCGTGGCCCTGGCCATGTGCACTGTAGCTGCCTGGTTGGATGAAGTAGGAAACGATCGGGAAAGTTTAAAAGGGAAAAAAATAGTGGAAACATTCTTCAACTACCGTTGCACCATGAAAATAGCAGTCCTAATCCTTTCCCTATTAGGGATCCTTCAATCTATCTATCAGCTTCAAATTTATGGAATGGCTTTTTTCCAGCCAGTAACAATCATCTATTTTATAATATTTGACCTGGCCTATGAGATAGCTGGTTTAAAGTTTAATAGAATCTATAATGGACTCCAGAGCATTTACAGGGTTGCTGGATAGGTAAATACTCCTACCAACAATAAGGGCATCTGCAAATTGGAGGGTAGCTTTTGCATCTCCACCCTGCACACCCACACCTGGAGATATAATAAAAGAATCTTCACCAACTATCTTCCTGATCATCTTTAACCGATCCAGTCGGGTGGAGGGACCAACATAATTTTTAATACCCATATCCACTCCCATACGAGCTATATCCATGGAAACTGGTTGCAGGAACTGTTCTGCACCGGGGTGGGACATTTCAGTCAGGAGAAATATTTCCTTACCAAATTCTCTGGCTGTTTCAAGACAGGCAGCAGCACTGTCACCTCCTACAAAGCCGTGCACAATAAGGGCATCTGCACCAGAATGAAATGTTTCACCAGCAATCTTCTGATTAGTTGCAGGTATATCCGCCACCTTAAAGTCACAGATAACATTGAAACCATATTCTTCCTTAATCCCAGTAACAGAATCCAATCCTTCGGCCAAAACTAGGGGATAACCTATTTTAACAGTGTTCAGGTAATCAGAAACTTCATCCATTAATTCCATGGCCTCATCCATACTGGGAACATCCAAAGCCAGAATGATGTTATTTTTAACCTCCATAAATCTAGTTAGGTTTTTCATCTTTAAATGATTTTTTATTAAGTGATTTTCAAGTCATTTAAAACCACAAATAAGTTTTTAAGGTCTTTTTGTAAATTTCATGAGCCTATTATTATCTAAAAATATTCCTGACTTTTTTTTGATTAAAGTCTTGTTTTAGTAATTGGAATTTTTTCTCTGTTTTTTTGAAACTCACCTCTAAATTTATGGAAGTCCCAAATATCTAATTTTTAAGAATATCTGTTTTATTAAAATCTCAAAATTAAAAGAATATTATTATTCTTGAGTGTTAGTATACAGTACAATCATTTTTCAAATTTTTTGCTAAAATTTATTGAAAAAGGGCTAAAAATTTAACATACCTTTATAAGCCACCAAATCAATATTAAACTCAGCCATTTTTAATGGCAAATTTGGAAGTGAATAAATGTTCGGAAATAGTTACGGAAGAGATGAAAGAGAAAATTCCGCCCCTATTAATGAAGGGGAAGAATACGATGTTAAAATTGAAGATTTAGGTAGAGATGGTGACGGCATTACCCGTATTGAAGGTTTTGTAGTTTTCGTTTCAGGCGCTAAAGTAGGCGATGAAGTAAAAATTCGTGTCAACTCCGTTAGGAGAAACTTTGGTTTTGCAGAGATAGTAGAATAAATGATGTATTGAGTAATTCTTGAAACGAAATATAACTGAATTAATTTTTTATTGGTTGATTTCTTTTAGAATTCTTAAATTCAAGCTATATTAATAGCAAATTTTGGAAGTGAATTAAATGTTTGGAAGTAATTACGGAAGAGATGACAATAGAGGCGGAAACGCTCCTATTAGTGAAGGGGAAGAATATGATGTTAAAATTGAAGATTTAGGTAGGGATGGTGACGGCATTACCCGTATTGAAGGTTTTGTAGTTTTCGTTTCTGGCGCTAAAGTAGGCGATGAAGTAAAAATCAGAGTAAATTCTGTGAGAAGAAACTTTGGTTTTGCTGAAGTGATAGAATAAATTTTATTCGAATCTTCAAGAAACTATAACCGGGAATAAAATCAGTTTTTATTCCCTTTTTCAATCTTTTCAATTAATTTCTCTTTTTTGTTTTTTTATTCCATCTTTTACGACTTTTTGGAGTTAATTCTGATATCATATAAGAATTTCTTAATAATTCTTATAAAATCCTTAACAATAATTATTTCAAGAGAATTCGTTATTTTTATCTTAAAAAATTTTTTTATAATGGAAAATGGTAGCTCATAGGTTCTAATAAAATATCATCAATGAAGCTGTCCCCTAATTAATTTTGGCTCCAGAAATATTGGTATTTCATTCATTATTTAAAGACAAATTTATTCTTGGTTTTTTTGATTTTAATTAGGGAACCGTCCCTTTCAATTTTTTTCTAAAATTTATTTTTTGATATATCTCCTCAAATAGGTATTTAGTTCTTATTGTGCATTTTTATCAAAATTGTCTTCATTTCTAAAAGAATTTGGTTTAAATTGGTATAGATTTGGGCAAATAGATTTAAGTGATCACTTCAAAGTTATATTATGTGTAGTGTGCTATACACTACACGCCCCCCCCCCTTCATATTATTTAATCACCTCATTTTTTTTACACAATACGTATTTTAATAAAAATTCTGGCCTAATTTAGCAAATTTTCTAATTTAAATCTCGTATTTCTTTCCAAAATTTATGAATTGAGAGATGGCATCTTATTCTTCTCAAATTATTTTAAGTCATTTCGTATTCTGAAATGTTTTAGATCGTCGAAAGAGTTTTAATATTTTAATAGATTGAAAATTATGGGATTTTTAGGAGATAGGGGATTCATTTTTTAATAATATGGCAATTGAAGATTTTTCAATTTTAATTTAACACCTTCCACCCATCAATTAATACTGATATTTTTTAAAGTAAAAGTGAAAACTTTATAAACTCCTTCTTCTAAAATGAATCATGTGGGGGTGGGGGATTTTCAGTAGTGGATGCTTATAATCACAAGGCATCAGTACTGAATTAAAAATAGTTCCATTAGAAAAAAATTTTGATAGGCGAATTGATTGGTAAATAATTCTTTGCAATATACGGATTTGTAAAAAATAGGAGGATTAAAATGCATATTATGGAAGGTTTTCTACCATGGGAATGGTGTCTTTTTTGGTTTATAATATCTCTCCCAGTGGTGGCTTACGGTGTTATACAGATTAAAAAGATTACAGACGAAAACCCTGAATCTAAACCGTTACTGGCTGTTTCAGGTGCATTTGTTTTTGTTTTATCATCCTTAAAACTACCTTCAGTAACAGGTAGTTGCTCTCATCCTACTGGTACTGGTTTAGGTGCAGTGCTTTTTGGACCGGCAGTGGCCAGTGTACTGGGTGCTATAGTTCTGCTTTTTCAGGCTATTCTACTGGCTCACGGTGGTCTGACTACTCTGGGTGCTAACATATTCTCCATGGGGATAGTAGGTCCTGTGGTGGCCTGGTTGGTTTATAAAGGTGTCAAGAAGGTAAATGGACCCACACTTCTGGGTGTTTTCCTAGCCGCGGCTCTGGCTGATCTTATGACCTACGTGACCACAGCAACCCAACTGTCCCTGGCATTCCCAGTACCTAGCTTTGCAGTAGCCTTTAACAATTTCATGCTAATCTTTGCCGTTACCCAGGTACCTCTGGCTATTGCTGAAGGAATCCTAACAGTGGTGATATTTGATTATATTATGAAACTGAGACCAGACATCCTAGAGAACTTGAAGGTTATCGGACCTAAAGTGAAGGAAAAAGTTCATGCGGTGGTGTAAATGGAAAGCAAATATTACATTATCTTACTGGCACTGGTAGCTATCATTGCCATATTACCACTGGCCATATACAGTGGGATGGGTGAAGATCAGGGTTTCTTTGGTGGGGCTGATGATGCAGCAGGAACAGTCGTGGAAGAAACTGGTTACCAACCCTGGTTCAGTTCTATATGGGAACCCCCAAGTGGTGAAATTGAAAGTCTACTGTTTGCTCTTCAAGCAGCTATAGGTGCCATAATAATTGGTTATGTTCTGGGATATCTAAATGGACAGGCCAAGGAGAGGAAGAAAATAGAGCAGGAGATGGGAGAAAAGACAAAAATAACTACAGAAGAAGCTGTTGAAAACTAATTCAACCAATATCAAGTAAATTTGAAAATATAGAAAGTAAGCTATAAGAGCTATTAGATAAGTTGTAGAGATAACTGGTGATGACCAATATGTTTGAAAACACACTGGATAACTACGCTCATTCCAACAACCTTAAAGATACAAACACCATATATAAGGTTATATTCGCAATTTCAACCATGATAATGAGCCTAATATCCACATCACCAGTTATACCTCTCCTTATAACTTTAGTGATGTCTTTTGTTATTATTTTCATGGCTAGAATTCCCTGGAAGTTTTATTTGAAATTTTTAACCATACCCTTTCTATTTGCTATGATAACTTTTGTTTTTATGGCCTTTTTTTTCGGTGTGGGAGCACACATCCTGGAACTGGGAATATTTAACCTAGCAGTGACTCAGGATGGCTTCAATCTGGGATTTTTAGTATTTTCCAGGGTAATGGGTGGTTTCACCTGTCTGGCATTTTTAGCACTGACCATACCCATGACGGAACTTTTTTCTGGGCTGGAATGCCTTAGAATCCCTCAGATAGTAGTGGAAATAGCCATGTTAATGTACCGTTACATATTCCTATTTCTTGATGAAGCCTTAAACATGTATCACGCCCAGGAGACACGTATGGGTTACTATTCTCTTAAAAAATCTTTTAAATCGTTAGGAATGCTGGGAAGCAACCTTTTTATAAGAACTTGGATAAAAGGAGAACAGTCATACATTGCAATGGAATCCAGGTGTTATAAAGGTTCTATGAGAACACTGAGAGGATCTGAAAGCCTTCAAAGTGTAGGAATGCCTAAATTAGGTCTTTTAGTACTATTTGAGGGGTTTCTGCTGTGGGGAGTGTTCCTTACCAGTAACTTCAGACTATTTTAATCCAGGCAGGGATTTATTCATTTTTTTATCTTATTTTGCTTAATCCATCTTTATAAATAAATTTTATAAAAAAAATAATCATTGACAAATTTTTTATCAACAATTTTATATCTTTATCTTGATGATGAATATTTAGAAGAGGGAATTTTAATGAACGTTCTTGAAACCAAAGATCTCAGTTATATCTATCCTGATGGCACGGCGGCCCTTAAGCATGTGAATTTCCAGGCACCCAGAGGTAAAATTGTCGCCCTCATGGGACCTAATGGGGCGGGTAAATCCACTCTTTTCCTACATTTAAATGGAATACTAAAACCCTCCTCAGGCCAGGTTCTCATTGATGGTGAACCCCTTAAATATGATAAAAAAAGTTTGTTAAAAGTGCGTCAGAAAGTAGGAATAGTCTTTCAGAACCCGGATGACCAGCTATTCGCCCCAACTGTATTTGATGATGTGGCGTTCGGACCCTTAAACATAGATATTCATCCCGATGAGGTTAAAAAAAGAGTAGCCGAAGCTCTGAGGAAAGTGGGAATGGAAGGATATGAGAAAAAACCACCACACAATTTAAGCGGAGGTCAGAAGAAACGGGTGGCTATTGCTGGTATACTGGCCATGCGACCGGAGGTAATGGTTTTAGACGAGCCCACCAGTGGTCTGGATCCCAAAGGAGCTTTCAGAATAATGAAATTACTTATTGAACTCAACAGGGAGGGAATGAGCATAATAATTGCCACCCATGATGTGGATATTGTCCCCATCTACGCCCATAAGGTATATGCCATAAATCACGGAGAAATAATCCGGGAAGGAATACCCAGGGAAATATTTGAGGATGCTGAAACCATCCGCAAAGCCAATTTAAGACTCCCCCACGTGGCTCACCTTTTTGAAAGACTCCATAAGGAAGATCAGATTTCTTTTGGAGAAACCTACCCCCTTACGGTGAATGAAGCCAAAAGAAGTATCAGTGAAAGGATGAAAGATAAAGAAAAAGAATAATTTTCATTTTATAAGGACTAAATAGAACTCTTTAAGAAATATTAGAACTCCCTTTCATATTAACTAATCAAATCTCATTTTTTTTAATCAAGTACCAAGAATATCCAATTTACTTATTCACTCAAAATGGATGTTTCAGTAGTCTAACTCCGGTTGTTGCCCATACAACTCTTTAAGTTCTCTTATAAATGTTTCTTCATTTATCTCTCTTTTTGCAAAGCGTATTTGTAAGTCTTCTATTTTCTGGATATACTCCAATTCTTTATCATAATTTATTTTAACATCATTTAGGAAGGTAGAATCATTATCTAATTGATTTTTAGAAACAATATTATCATAATTTTTTTTAGAACCCTGCCTATTAGCCTCAGAATGTTCTTTAATCTGTCCTATAATGGTTTCACTGGGCTCACCATTCTTAACTGCCTTAATCAATGACTGGTCAAATTCAGAAACTTCAGAGCTGGTGGTTGAAATAAGTATAGTCCCAATCAAGCCTAGGAAAATTAGTATTCCAATTGCAATTAGAGCGATTTTTTTATTTCCCTTATTATTTTTCTCAGGCAGGATCATTTTCCCACAATTCTTACAATGAGTGGTATTTTCTTCATTTTCTGTGTTGCAGTGATTACATCTAATCATAAGATATGTCTCCGCATTTTATGGGATGATTCAGGGTTTTTTAAAATATATCCAGGATTAGTAAGGAATAAAAAGGAAATGATAGGTTTTTTTTAATCAGCAATTTTAATAGCTCGGGTAGGGCAGGAGGATGTGCAGAATCCGCATCCAATACATTTCTGGTCATCCAGTTGCACGGTCCAGAGAGAGTCCATGCTTATGGCTTCCACTGGGCAGAGACTGATACATTCACCACAATCCACACATTTCTCTTCATCCTTTTTAACCACCTTTTTTATGGGGTTAAGTCTGATTCCTTCTTTCTCCATGTAATGGATTCCTTCCTCTGCTTCACTACCACTGATCTCAATGAGCATTTTCCCACCCTTGGGGGTGATGTCAGCCCGGAGGATGTTGAAGCTCACATCATAGTTTTTGATTAAATCAGAAATTACTGGTTTATTCACAATGCTGGGAGAGAATTTTAGCCAGGCTTTCATTGGGAACCACCTTCCTTATTGTTCTGGGCGCATATAAGTCTTGAAATGTCCTCAGCAGTGATCATACCTTTGACCAGATTATTTCGGTCAACAATGGGCACACCAGATATCTCATATTTATCAATACGCCGTGCAACAACCTCCACTGGGTCATCCTCCATGGCCACTATCACTTTACGGGTCATCACTTCAGTGAGCTTTAAACTGCCCTTAGCCACTGCATGGGCAATATCCCAGGAGGTAACAATACCCATAAGCCGACCAGCATGATCCACCACAGGCAGATGGTTGATATTGTTATCCACCATTTTCCTGGCAACACCGGAAATAGCTTCTTCTGCCCGGGCAGTGATCACTGGCTTAATATTTAAATCCTTAACCATTATGGAAGGTCTCCTGATCTCCAGGGGCTTAACAATGCAACCTGAAGAAGGTATACTCTTCACGGGATTGGTTAAGAGGAATTCACCCCTATCAATCCATTTTTTAAGTTCTTCAGCAATTTCAATTGCCTTTTTAAATGAAGATAAAGGTGAAGTTTGAACTTCCCTTCCATTGATTTCAATCTTCCCAGTGCGAAGCTCCTCATAATTAGTTTCCTGAATCACTGGTCTGTTTCTTCGTGGAACACCGTAATCGTAGATATTACAGTATATATCTGCATCACTGATACCGGTGCGTTGGGCTATTTCCTCATTTAGGATGGGTATGGGTATGCCTGCACCCACATAAAGGGTGGGACCATATTGGGGCATGGTTGCTCCACGGAGGTAATCTGCATCCATCTGTTTCAGGTCACCCTGAAGCATTAAAGTTCCTGAAGAGCCCACAGGAACACCATTTTTTCTTTCTCCTTCAGTGGCATGTTGGGTTCCTTCACCTATGATATAGCCAGTTCCTCCGCAGAGGAATATCTGTGTACCGGTACCTATGGTCTGGAAATAGGGATCGTTTAGCAGGGGACTGAGTTCCCCGGCACTGGAATAACTCACATTACCCATCTGGGGGAGTAAAGTACCCATGTAAGTGTAAAGAGTTTCCTCAGTGGAGTTAGTGGCCACAGCATAGTTCTGGTAACAGTTTCGGGGATTGACCATGACAGCCTGATTCAGAGTTTCCAGACTGACGAAGGTGTGAACATCACTTCGTGGGTAACAATCAGTTCCATAGGCCTCTGCAACCAATTCAACTTCTTTTCCCCTCACCAAATCCTCAAGTAAATGGGCTCCACCATAATCCAAACCTATATCTGGGTTACGATGTGGTTGAGTAGCACCCAGGTAAGCATCAACAGCAGCCAGACCAGAATAAGCTTCAACACCGTTCAGGTAGGTTCTACTCATCTTTATAGGTGGATCAGAGTGTCCGAAGTTGAAGAATGCACCGGAAGAACACATAGCACCAAATGTACCGGTAGTAACGACATCAACCTCTTTAGCAGCTTCTCCTGCACCATTCTCCTTAACTATACGGGTCATCTCGCTAGCAGTGACCACTACTGCATCACCGTCTTTTATTTTCTGGTTAATTTCCTCGATGGTCTTCAATTTTTTCACATCCGGTGCTTCAATAATATTAGATCAGTTTTCATGGGAAAGAATGAATATTGATAATTTCTAAGTTATTTAACCCTCACATAATATATTTATTTTCCCCATGAAATTATCCTTAATCTATTGCTCCTAGAACTATTCCGAAATTTCTACAGTTACAGTTTATACTATCATTATAGAATAAGCTGTTTATTTACTGGCCATGATACATCTAGATGAAGCAATGATTTATTCTGAATGACTTATCATCAAACGAAACCTTACAAGTTCTTGCATGTTCTCCTTTCCGGGTCTCAGCTGATGATTCCTCAATATTTCGAACTTTATCCCTATAGCTGTTTTAAGGTTTTGGTTGTTCATGTTCTAATAGAAATTTAGAAAGAATTGCACTATTGAAATGTCCAAAAAAACATGTAATGGTGTTAATCAACATAAAAGAGATAATATCTTGCAAAATAGAATATAACGCTTAGAAGAACTTTTTTTTTGGCAGTAGTTTAAGTCTCTAAGGAAATATTACTAGTTTATTACTAGTTTCTTTTATTACTAGTTTCCTTTTTTTTTTTTATTCTGATCAATTTTCATACCCTTTACTTATGACTTTAGGTTTTATTCATATTCAAATCCCAAATTAATTAATCTTTAACTAATCATAATCTTAATAAATTAATATGTCATAAAGATTACATTTAAATTGGAGATACCATGAAAGAGGAGTTAGATCTGGACTTAATGGAAAAGGCACTGGAATCAGTGGGAAAAAAAGTTGATTACGCTGATATGAGGATTAGTGAAAGTGAAAATACAGTTATTGTTATGAAGGATGGGAAAATCCAGGAAATCAGATCAGGATCAGATCTGGGGGCGTGTATCAGGGTTTTAAAGGGGGGAGCATGGGGATTTTCATATACTAATCAGTTAGAGCGCCTGGATCGGGTGGCTGAAGCTGCTGTTAAACTGGCAAGTAATCTTAAAAGTGATGTGGAACTGGCAATTGCAGAAACACGATCTGATAAGGTAAAATCCAATGCTCGGATAAAATTATCTGATGTTTCTTTGGAAGATAAAAAAATAGCCATGAAAGATGTTGAACAAGCAGCTAACCTTGAAAAAGTGGTAAGTACCACAGTAAACTATGTAGATGCCGAGGGCACCACATTTTTCCTTAATTCAGAGGGATCATCAATTACCATGGAAGAAAATCGAGTTGCCTTATTTTTAAATGCAGTAGCAGCGTCAGAAACCGGAATCCAATTCGGACATAAAAGTACAGGGGGAGCTAAAGGTTTTGAGGTTATTGAAAAAGAAGATCTGGAACTCATGGGTAGAACTGCAGCAAAAAAGGCAGTTAGATTGCTCGATGCCAGTTCACCACCTTCTGGGCGTTTTCCCATAATCATGGACTCTGAACTTACCGGAGTATTCATTCATGAAGCATTAGGTCATGCATCTGAAGCTGATCTCATACTACAGAATGACTCCATACTTAAAGGAAAAACGGGGACTCAAATCGGATCTTCCTTAGTTAATATAGTAGATGATCCCAGTATGGATGCCTTTGGTTACTATGCATATGATGCGGAGGGAGTAAAAACCGGTAAGAACGTTTTAGTGAAAGATGGAATTCTTATATCACTTTTAAGCTCCAGAGAAACAGCTGCCAAATTGAATATTTCATCCAGTGGAAACGCCCGATCTGGAGTCGGTGATCAGCCCATAGTCCGTATGAGCAACACCTATCTTGAACCTGGAGAGATGATTTTTGAAGAGCTAATTGAAGATATAGATCATGGAATTTACCTTAAAGGATCAAGGGGTGGTCAGGTTGATACTGGTAAAGGTGTTTTCCAGTTCAACGCTGCTGAATCGTTCTTAATACAAGATGGTGAGGTTAAAGACCCCCTTAGAGATGTATCCCTCTCAGGGAACATCCTGGAAATACTGCAGAAAGTGGATGCTGTGGGTTCTGATTTCCATATGGGTGTGGGTTTCTGCGGTAAAGCAGGCCAGACAGCTCCAGTGGGTGATGGAGGACCTCATACTCGAGTTACTGAAGCAACAGTAGGTGGTGCAGATGTATGATAAGTGATGAAGAAGGTGAATTTCTGGTAAAACTGGCCAGAAAAGCAATTGAATCATACTTGAAAGATGGAAAAATCATCCCACTCCCGGATGATCTTCCCCCCATTATGAAAGAAGAAAGGGGAGCATTTGTCACTCTACACCTTAATGGCAATTTAAGGGGTTGTATAGGCTATCCTGAACCTGTAAAACCATTGGCCCAGGCAGTTATTGAAGTTGCTATTAGCGCGGCAACTGGCGACCCACGCTTCCCCAGAGTCACCCCTTCAGAAATGGAAAAGATCCAAGTGGAAGTGAGTGTGCTTACCAAACCTGAACTTATCCTGGTTAAAAGTCCAACAGAATATCTGGAAAAAGTGGAAGTGGGAAGAGATGGTCTCATAGTTGAAAGGGGAATATATCGCGGTTTACTCCTCCCCCAGGTTCCAATGGAATGGAACTGGGATGTTGAAGAATTTTTAGCGAACACTTGTATGAAAGCAGGGATGTCACCAGACTGTTGGCTGCAGGAAGGGGTGAAATTATATCGTTTCCAGGCTCAGATATTTGAAGAATAGGTGCAAAGTTCAACAAAGTGGCTGTACATCTTGGAAATATGTATCAGTATTGAATGAACAGATTTTATATCCATAATAGATAAAAAATTTATTTAGTTCAAATTTATCTTGCAAATATTTGAATTTTCTGAATTTTCAAGAAAATTAATATACTTAATACCTTAAAGTATTTACATAGAAACTTAATTAGTTTTCAAATCCATTTTATCTTAGAACTATTGACTTATCAGGCAACAATTAAGGAAATACCAAGCAATAATTAAGAAAATTATAAGAAAAGCTAAATTTTTAAAAAAATGTGATTTAATGTTTTTACCTAACATCCCTACCTCAGAGGAACTACTCGACAAGGCATTCCGCCGGGCTAAGAAGGCTGCGGCCACGGTCCGAACAAGTAAGATCCACCGTCAGCATAAATCAAAAAGAATAGAAGAAGTAAGAGTTCAAACTGCCTGCCAGATCATCAGGGAAACCTTCGAGAAGATACTGGAAGAAACTCCTCACATTGAGGAACTTCCCATGTTCTACCAGGACTATATTGACGTGGCAGTGGGAGTTGATCAGCTTAAAAAATCTCTGGGAGCACTGAACTGGGCTAACGGAGTACTGGAAAAATTACAGAACCAGTACGTTCATAAAATAAGAAGATCACCTCCAGAAAATGCCGCACAGGTAAGAAGAGCTGCATTTGGAAGAATATCCTCGGTGGTTAAACGTATAAAAGATGAACTGGACTTTTTAAACTACACCCGGCAGAAGTTACGCAACATACCCACCGTGGACACTGAAGCCACCACTGTGGTAATTGCGGGATTTCCCAATGTTGGAAAGTCCACCCTTCTAAGGCAAATAACCAATGCCGAACCAGAAGTAGCAGATTACCCTTTCACCACTAAAGGAATTCAAATAGGAAATTTCGAACGGCGATGGCAGAAATATCAAATTATAGACACACCAGGGCTTCTGGATCGTCCAGTGCAAGACATGAACCAGATAGAACTAAATGCCATGGTGGCACTGGAACACCTGGCAGACCTGATACTTTTCATATTTGATCCATCCCAAACCTCTGGATTTCCTGTGGAAAACCAGGTGAACCTTTACTGGGAGATAAAAAAGATATTCAAAAATACAAAAATCCAGCCAATTTTCAATAAAATGGATCTAGTAGTTGACGAAGAAAATGTTAAATACATTGAAAATCATATTAATTCGGAGATTGAGCCCCTGATGGTTGCTGCATCTGAAGGTAGTGGCATATTAAGGATAATTGATACGTTGGAGGAGTTTAACCGGAAAAATGAGTTAAATGGGAATTGATCCAGATATAAAATTCAATTATTACTCTTAAAATCATCAATCTTTAAATTATATAAGCTAAAACGTACTAACTACTAAATCTGGCTAAATATTAACTTATATCCATTTAAATATATTCAATAAGGCTGTGAGGGATTTATATGGCTCTGAAGAGAACTAGACTAGAATCTAAAAATAAAGATACCAAGGAAGAAATTATGTCCAAAGCTGGTGAAGTGAAAGAATCTGTCGCTGAAAAAGGCGAAGGAGTTAAAATCAAAGCTTCTGAAGCTAAAGATTCAGTTTCTGATAAAGGTAAAGAACTAAAGGAAAGTGCATCAGAAAAAGGGGAAGAAATACGTTCCACTGCAGAAAAAATAGTAAACGATGTACTAAAAACATTACGTGAAAAACAGGAAGACCTGGGAAAAACCATCAATGAATACACAGCACCCACTACGCCTTACGTGGATATCATTGACACTCCTGTTGAGTTTATTATCATGGCAGACCTACCTGGAGTTGAAAAAGAAAATCTTTCTGTTGATGTCACTAATGAATCAGTCACTATAACTGCCACTTTCCCGGATGGAATAGATGTTGAGGATGCCAATTACATTAAAAGAGAACGAGGTTTCGGGGAAGTTTCAAGGACTCTGCAATTAACTGATGAGATCAAGATAAAAGAGGCCAGTGCCAATTTTGAAGAAGGAATACTAACCATTAAACTCCCCAAAAAGATTGCAGAATCCAAAAAACTGGAAATCAAATAAGAATTAGTAATATTAGACAAATAATTTAGTATTCAGTAATCAAGAACTCAATTTATTACCTAAAGAGTCAAATGATATTACTTACTTAATGATGTAGTAATTGGACTAAAATTAATTGAATTTGCAGGAATCAAGATTGGATTGACTAGACTGCAGAAAAACTAAAAGTTAAAGGGAAAATCTCCCCCTATTTTTTTATTTTTTTAGATTATATCATTATTGCTATTATTATAATTATGAAATTGGAAAAAGAAATTAAAGGATAAATAAAAACTGTTCTAATACCTTACTTTTCCAATGTGTCTGGTGCTGCCTGGGTCTTCATTATTGTAGTGGGCCAGGTAATAAATAAACCATTCCAGGGGTACAACCAGTACGAATGGTGCTAGTAGTGGGTTTATATCAGCGTAATCCTGCATCTTGTATACCAGATTTTTGGCACCAATTTTTTCTGAGAATTCCACTGATTTACGGGTTAATTCATCCCCAGGATAATCTGCATCCAGGAAGACAACTGGAATATTCTTATCCACTCTTTCAATAAGTCCATGACGGAATTCTCCAGAATATAAGGGGCAGGCGTGTTTTAATGCACCTTCCATGAACATGGTCATGGCCAGTTTGTAGGCCAGCCCAAAGTTAGGTCCGCTTCCCATAGCATAAAATATATCATAATCTGCGTATTCCTGGGCCAGGACTTTATTATCTTCCTCAGTTTTCCTTAAAAGATCTTCAGTTATAGAAGGGATTTTTACTAAGTCTTTCAGCACATCCTGTGCATGGGAGGAGTCTTCCATGGAGAAAAGGATCTGGTAAAGGCTCATTAGTTGGGTCATATAGGTTTTGGTGCCCAATATGGCTGTTTCCCTGCCACAGCGGGTTAAAACTGCATCATCTGACTCCTTCATCATGGTGCTTTCGCCTTCGTTGACAATGGAAAGGGTGAACATCCCATGTTTCTGTGCTTTTCTCATGGCAGCCAGGGTATCTGCTGTTTCTCCGGATTGAGAGGTTAAGATAACTCCTGCATTTTCCTCGGATATCTTTTTGTGGTAAAAAAATTCGTACCCCGTGAAAACTTCCAGGTTCCTGTTAGAAACCATTTTCATGGCATCTATGGATGAATAACAGGTTGATAGGGAGCTTCCACAGCCTACCAAGTATATTTTATCAAATTCTGCAAATTTCTCACTGATCTCTTTCATGTGAGACATTTCAGCATCCAGGGTGTCCATTAAAGAGCGTGGCTGCTCCATCATCTCTTCATACATTTTGTAATGCATAACTGTTACCTCTAATTAGTGTAATGTGAAATAAGTTTTTAGGAGTCTATAAATCTACAAATGACATTATTAATTTTCATAATATTAATTTTAATAATTATTTGATTGTAACCATTAATATAAATTAATTTAATTGTTTATTTTTTGGGCAACTTCCAGAGATAGGTAAAGTTTAGCCAGACATACTGCCATTTCAGCCAATTCTATAGGACTGGTTCCTATTAGTACAATCATGGGCTCTTTTCCCCAGGCACCAGTGTGATAAATAACATCGGGAACAGAACCTAAATTCTTTATGGCAACTTCAACCCCCCAGGATATGGTTTCACCTTCCTTTTTCATAACCTCTTCTGGTTCCTGGTTGCGGTTATAGCTCGAGACCTTTAATCCCAATTTCTGACATAAATCCACCAGTTTAGGGTGATATTTGACGTTTAGGGCGCTGCGCTTTTCAGGGTCATGTTTCATAACACTTAAAATGAGCCTGGCCATATGGGATGAAGCATTGTAATCGGGTGGACTAACTGCTTTAGGGAGGTTATTAACAGTTGTTATGCGTCCGGGTATTCCAGCAACATCTTCTATGGTCCCTGCATTCTTCCGTGCCATTACAATGTTGCTTCTTACTTCAGGGATTATCTGTGCAAATTCAGGGGATGCTTCCAGTATCTGCACTGCCATTTTAAGCTTTTCTATAATCATATAGGAAAATTTTAAAAGCAATGCAATATAAGTTTTGGGTCCAAGAAATGACTATAAGAATATTAATGCCTATAAAAATCAATTAATAAGTTTACCAAGATTTGAGATGTTCAATGAATTTTTTTGAAATTACATACTTTTTAGCAATATTTTATACATACCATCATACCAATTTATTGTTGTATGGATAATACAAAAAGAGTAAAAAAGTGATTGATACTAACTATCATAACTACAATGTTCAATTTTGGATTATGGGGTCTTTTACATCAATTTAATATGATTTTACTTTTTTTTTCAGCGTCTAATATTAATGACATTATTTTTTTAAAAATGGGAATAAAACTTCCAATTAAATCAGTAGGGAGTTTTATAATGTGACTGTATTCACATCTCAGCCTTGAACTATACTGGCCAGAGCATAATATGGGTGGGGTGGTATAGATATTATCAATGGAATACCAACACTCTGAATCATCTTTAAAAGTCTCAATTTTGACGGTTTTTGACTTAAAAAAGGTTAATAAATTCTTTTTTGTCTAAAGAATCTATGAAAAGATTTATATGCTCAAAAGGACGATCTTATTGTGTCAGGAACATCTATCTTGTTCAACTGACATGCAGAAAATGAGGGGGCATAATACTGAAGCAACAATGGTTGCTAGTTGTGCTACTCTTACTTGGAGTTGCATTACTGGCCCCGAGTATTAACTATGCCACCCCAAATCAGAATGCATCAGATAATTTCACGAACACAACAAATTGCAGTGAAATAGTAAAAAACACCACAAATTCAACAATCATTCAGAATACAACCACTAAGGTGGTTAACGATACAGAAACCAATCAAAAAGAAAACCAGACTGCGGAAACTATCAAAAACACTCAAAATAGTTCATCCGATTACAGCAACGGAACAGATAACATTCAGAATTACACAGCGGCAGCATCAGACGGATACCAAAACGTCCATGGACTATGGATCAGTGCGGATGAAGCATCAAACGTAAACCTTGAAGAGATATTAACAGCCGGAATAACGGACATCTTCGTCAAGGCTAATCGTTTTTCTTCTCCAAATTACCAAAGCGTCCTGACAAGCATTATAAGTAAGTTCCAGGGAACTGGAATAAGAGTACATGCATGGGTCACCTGTTTCATTGATGAAAATGGAAACTGGGTGGACCCTCTGGGGAAAATTTATACCTACACCGTAAAGGTACCCTACACCGAAACAGTGAAAGTAGCCACTCAAAACTGGTATAAAGACTGGTATAAAGTTTGGTATAAGGCTTGGTACAAAAGCTGGTACAAATCTAAAGGAAGCTGGAGATACACTTGGAAGTCCTACTGGACCTACTACTGGACCTACACTTGGAAGTATTATACAACCTACAACTATGTAACTAAAACTTCCTATAGAGAAGAGACCCGAACAACAACTGACACAAGTTTCAATGATGCACTGGTAAGTTATATTGCAGATATCGCTAAAAACTACCGAATTGACGGAGTTCAACTGGATTATGTGCGTTATCCAGGAACTGCCTACCTGCACCCTGGTGGAACAGAAGCTATCACCAATTTTGTAAAAAAAGTGGATGAAACGCTATATTCCATCAACCCGAAAATAGCCCTTTCAGCAGCACTCATGCCTGAGTGCAGTGTAAATGGTTATTATTACGGGCAGGACTACGCTGCGCTGTCACCCTACCTTGATTTCCTCGTCCCTATGATTTACAAGGGAAACTACAATCAAGACACATCCTGGATTGGAACCACCACCAAATGGATCTCTACCCATTCCACAAAACCCGTGGTTGCCGGTTTACAGGTTTATGCAAGCGACAGCAACGTAAAGAAATTATCAGCCACCGAAGTCATTCAAGACATAAAATCTGCCATATCCAATGGATCATCTGGATACGTCCTGTTTAGATATGGATTGGTAGATAAAGCCTTCTTCAACCAGGCATCAACAATTCCTTCTACTAACAACAGCACTAGCACCTCTACCACCAACTCATCCAGTACCAACACCAATTCACAGACAACGTTTACTATAGCACAAATCATCGACGCAGCAGGGAGAGTTAAAGCGTTTATAGAAAACAACAAAGCTCTACCTAATTACGTGACAATAGGGTCCCTACAGGTCACCATGCCTCAGTTCTTGAGATTACTCACAACTAGCACCTTGCAAGTGTATAGTGGTATAAGCACACCCGTAGTGTTAAAAAGTGCTTCGGCAGCCTCAAATCCTTCTGAGGAGATGACAAGTGGTAACTTAGACAAAAACGGGTATATTGACCTGGCCAACCGTATAAAGTCCTTCATGGACACAAATGGGGTGGCACCGAATTACGGGTCAACTGCTCTAGGGAAAATTCGTTACGAATCACTTATCTATCTCTATAGCAGGGTTATGGCATTTTACGGAACTGAGCACTACCTACCAAACTATGCGGTTATGAAACCCTGGAGCTCTATAACAGGTTCCAGCAGTACAACTAACACTGTAGATCCAACCATACCCAGCAGCTTGCAGGTCTATCTTCAAGCAACTTCCAACTGTCAGGTAAACGACCCCCGTATAATTGCACTGGCTCAGAGCATAACCTCTGGCGCAACTTCCAGCTACGATAAGGCCACTCGCATCTTTAACTGGGTGCGAGACAACTTAGAATATTCATACTACTACGACTCCCAGAAAGGAGCTGTTAATGCTCTTTTATCCAGGAGTGCCAATTGCTGTGACCATTCACATCTAATCGTGGCCCTTTCAAGAGCAGTTGGATTACCAGCCAGATATGTGCATGGAGTATGTACTTTCAGTAGTGGAACTTATGGACATGTATGGGCGCAGATATACGCCAATGGCCAATGGTACAATGCGGATGCAACCAGTTACAGAAATGAATTGGGTGTAATTCGCAACTGGAACACCAACTCATGGACTTACAAAGGCACCTACGCAGAGCTGCCCTTTTAAATCCTTTCTTTTTTTCTTTTTTTTTAAGTCTCATAGCTTTAGTATGTTTAATTTGCAAAATAAGTTGAAATAAGAACATTAAATGCTAATTAATTCAAAATATAATAAAAAAGTTGCTTAAACTTAAATTAAACCTTATTAATTAACCTTAATAATACCTTAATAATACCTTAACCTTGTAAAAGAGGTTAAAAAACAAGCCTTGTAAAATAAATTTGATTTAAAATTCATAGGGTGTTAGATTTTTACATTTCAGCGAGGCGTTGTAGTTGCTTGTTATCGGGTTTTAGTTTGGATACTATTAAGGCTGCTAAAAGTACACTTAAATAGGTGGTTTTTGCTACTGATTTGTATGATAAGATGGTACTTGTTCATAACCGACTCCGTTCTTGAAGAATTTGATAAAATCTTCGATTTTGCTTCGTATGGACTTTAAATAGTCCCATTTGTCGTATAATTTACTTAATTTAGTCACTAGGCGCCTGTATAATGTTTTTAATGGGGTTTCCACACAGCATAAATCTAATGGGTAGTTAAATTGGCTGAAAACTCTGTCTTTTCGTGTATTTTTCTTTGGTCGGATTAAAGGAACGATTTTATAGTCCATTAATCCAGACCCATAGTTTTTGAAGCTGAAATAGCCTTTATCAGCTAGCACTAAGTCTCCTTTTTTTAGTATTCTTCTTCTTTTCAGGTCTTCTAGGATTTCTAGATAAATTTGGCTGTCGTGAACTGCACCGGGGTGGAATAGCATGGCTAATGGTTGGCAAGTGTCGTAATCCATGGCTATTGTTAATTTTCCTCCAATAAATTTCTTTTTGGAGCTAGAAAAGCCAAATTCATAGCCATTTTCTTCTAAAGTTCGATCATCATAATACCTTTTTTCAAGATTTATTCTAAAACGGATATCCGTTGAATCAATGATTATCTTCCTATTTCCCCTCACATCCTTTTTAAATTCTTTATTTAAACGTTTCAAAACAAATTCAAGTACTTGGCAGTCGTCAAAGCGTGAGAAAACCTCTGAAAGTTCTAAATAATCTAAAGTCGATTTGAACCTGAATGCTTTTCTCAACTCTTCACTGTTATTTAACTCATCTACAACATATTTAATATCAATTCCATAAAACATGGCAATTAATCTAATTTTTATGGCACTTAACACCTTATTAACTGGTTTCATACCATTTCGACTTAATTCCTGCCGAGTTTCTCTAGAGTCGATATCTATAAATATTACGTCCAACAAGTTACATTTAGGGTTTTTTATATCGTGAACTAATGGCATTTTCATTTTATTCACCAAAAGTACTATGTAAAAGCCATTATTTAAGTTTTTCGATATAAAAACCCTTTAAAATTAATATAAAAAGATTTGGAAATGTACTTTTATAAACCAACTATAATACACATAAATTTAAGCAAAAAAATCAGTTAAAATTGCCCAGATTTTCACATTAAATCTAACACCCTATAAAATTCATTTTTAGCAATGTTTAAAACTGTCTGGGGGAAAATCAGATTCTTTAATCTTTTTGATGATTTTACAGGAACTGTCCAGTGAAGAGTGATGATAACCATTTATTTTAACCACTTCTGCATCAATACCTCTTTTATTCAGTTCTTCTCGTAACAACTCAAGATCGAAGTTCTGATCAGGACCAATAGTAATAATATCAGGCTTAATCTTACGGACTGTGCTGAACATGTCAGTTTCACTTCCTAAAACTGCTTTATCCACGGGTTTAAGCATCTTAACTACCTTTAGGCGTTGTTTTTCTGGGACGATAGGTACTCTTTTCCTGGCCCTGACTGTGGACTCCCTGGCCACCACCACAACCAGACGGGCATCCTTCCCCCCGAGCTTTTTTGATTCTTCAAGGTAATATCCATGACCCGGGTGTATTAAATCAAAGGTACCAGTTGCCATTACAATTTTAATAATCACACCTCTTTTAAAAAACTATTCTAGAAACCTATTCTAGAAACCTTTCTAAATGCAATATTTTATTGAATTATTAATTTAAGGGAAATTGTTACTTCGGGAAGTTACTTCATTTATGTCTGTTATAAACTATTAGTTTGTTGATAAAAACTATTTGTTAAAGTGTCTTTATTCTTTTTTTATATTGATTTTATCTCGGTTAGTAAATTTTTTTATGAAAAATTCATAATGAAAAATCTTAAAATAGTTATAAGTTCATGGTAGGGTTTATTAACAGTAGTTTTATAAATAAGGAATTATTGAATTGAATCTCTAGAATATTAAGAATATTAAAATAGAGTTTACCAGAATTTTGTTAATAATTTTTATTTAGACTTGAATTAATGGGTAATTATCATGAGTTCCAAAATAGCCAGAGGAAGCCTGATCATGCTGATTGGGTATTTCATTTTTCGTATAGGTGGTTATCTTTACCGTTTTGCCACTGCATATCTATTAGGTCCAGCAGGTTTCGGTATACTTAATCTGGCCCTTCCTACACAGAGTATATTGATTCAAATAGCATCTGGGGGCATGCCACCTGCTATTGCCAAGCACGTTTCAGAATACACGGCAAAAAATGAAGAAGAGATGGTCAAACAAGTAGTTCATACTTCAATAAAAATCGTCATTGTTCTGGGATTGTTAATGAGCATAGTCATATATCTCCTGGCAGAACCATTAGCTTTAGGACTATTTCATAAACCAGAAGCAATACTGCCCTTAAAGCTTGTGGCATTAATAACTCCTTTCAGTGTTTTAGTTGGTGTTTTTAGAGGTGCTTTTCAGGGTGTTTTCCAGATGGGGAACATTGTGATAACCAAAGCTTTTGAACAGGTTTTCATGATCAGCAGTGCTATAATTCTGATTTTACTGGGCTTTTATGTGGCAGGGGCAGTAATTGGAACTGCAATAGGTTTTGTGTTTTCAGCACTGTCAGGATACTATTTATATCGCAGAGGATTGGGGAAACGGCTTAAGAATGTGAAATTATCCTTCTCTACCAAGGAAGAATTAGCCTTAGCCAAGGTACTTCTTATTTTTGCATTCCCAGTTCTCATAACTGGGCTTGCTGAGATTTTATTATTTGACATGATTGGAAATTATGTTGTCGGAGCTTTTATGACCAGCGAGCAACTAGGATTTTTTGGTGCAGCCACTCCTGTAGCCCGTTTACCCCTCATAATTTCCATGGCAGTTGCAACGGCAGTTTTACCAGCCACAGCCGAAGCAGTGGGTTTGGATAATAGAAATGTACTTCAAAACTATGTGAATCAATCCTACCGCTATGTGGCCCTGGTTGTGTTCCCCATGTCTGTGGGAACTATGCTTCTGGCTGCTCCCATCATGAAATTACTTTACATAAACCCAGTCTACATGAACGGAGCAACAGCACTCCAGATCATGGCGCTCGGCATGTTATTTTTCACTATTTACACAGTTTCTTCCAGTATTGCTCAGGGATTGGGAAAACCTTACCTTCCAATGACTATTTTAGTTTTGGGAGTGATCTGTGATGTGGCTATGAGTATTTTTTTAGTACCTCTTTATGGAATTACAGGTGCTGCAATGGCCCTTACTATCACCGCTTTTCTTATAATGACATCTATTGTCTGGAAAACTCTTCAGATAGCTGAGGTAAAATTGGAAATTTTAAATTTAGTTAGAATAAGTATTGCAACAGGGATAATGGGAGTTTTACTTCTTCTTATTCCAGAGAACATCCTATTTTTACCCATTCCCTGGAATTACACTGTATTTGCAGGAGTTATGATTTTGGCGCTTATTGTATATGTGGGGGCTTTAATACTTGTTGGTGGTCTTAAAAAGAGCGATGTTAATGCTATCAGTAAGTTAGGTAATAAATCAGGTCCTTTCAAAACCACATTGAATAAAATAGCTTCATTTTTAGAAAGATTTGCTCACTAAATATTTTTATTCACAAAGAATATAAAAAGCTCTTTAAGTTTTCTTTTTTTTTAGATTGTTAGATTGTTAGGGTGCCAAAGATTCGAACTGTTTGAAATCTTTCAATTCAAACTTTTTTTAGAATACCTAAAAAGCCATAATTAAAATTTTTACTAAATTATTTCCACAATAATTTACATAATAAGTAAGTACATGATAGTAATCAGGGGAATAGGAACGGGTTCTTATGTGGGAGTAGGCCGCGTGAAGAAAATAGAGGATGATGAAGACCTCCTGAAACTGGAAGGAGGGGAGATAGTAGTTCTATCTAAAGCTTCAAGGGACATGTTATCCCATCTTCACAGGGCTGGGGGAGTTGTTACTGATTATGGGGGTATCACCAGTCATGTGGCCATCGTACTTCGGGAGATGAAGATCCCCTGTGTGGTGGGAACTGCCCAGGGTACTAAAAAACTTGAAGAAGGAACCATTGTAACCGTGGATGGGAGAACAGGTAATATCTATCAAGGTTTCATTGAAAGAGATGGTAAACATGATTCTTTTGAACTCCATTATCCTTCAACTTTCATAAAGGTCAACCTCAATGTCCCTGAAATTGCAGGAAAAGTAGCATCCTGTGCTGATGGTGTGGGTTCCATCCGCATTGAAAACAGCATAATTCGCACGGGAAAACATCCCTATGTACTTTTGGAAGAAGGAAAACTCACCAGGGTTATTGTGGATTCTGTAAGGATTATTGCAGATTCATTTTATCCTAAACCAGTATGGTTTCGCACCTTTGACATTCCCACTGATGAACTGAAACGTTTACAGGGTGGAAGTGTTGAGCCCGATGAAGATAACCCGTTACTGGGCCTTAGAGGTATTCATAAGGATCTTAAAAATCCTGAAATTCTGAAAGCAGAGTTTGAGGCCGTATCCCAACTTATGGATGATGGGTACGATAATTTGGGGGTTAAAATACCATTAGTGAGGGATGTTTCTGAGTACAGGCGAGCCAAGGCAGTTATGGGCGAGGTGGGAATCAAACCCCATCAGGACTTGCCTCTGGGGGCCTCCATAGAAACACCATCAGCAGCTTTAACCATGGATGAATTAGTAAAGGAAGGAATGGACTTTGTGACTCTGGGTATGAGTGACATGGCCATGAGCTCCTTGGCAGTGGATAGAAGAGGAGTTAAGGTTTCTAAACACTTTGATCTAACCCATCCATCGGTCTTGAAGATAATGGAAATGGTAATAGAAAAATGCAAAGATAAGGGTATTGAAAGCTGTATATGTGGTCATGCAGGATCTGATCCGGCTATTGTGCGCTGGCTGGTAGAGAAAGGCATAAGTTCCGTATCCACCAATCCTGATCAGATTCTTAATATACGTAAAGTGGTTAATATAACTGAAAAAACCATTATCCAGAAGGGATTTACAAATTAATTTTTAGATAGAGGAGATAAATTGGAATAAAAAAATTAAATTGGAATTAAAAATAATAATTTATAAAAAAATGAGATTTAAGGAATGATCACTCTTTCTGGTATTTGAGGGCATCTTCAAAGTTTATAGTGCCTTTATAAAGTGCCGATCCTATCACAACTCCGTAGACATCTGTTTTACTAAGTAGAGATATGTCTTCCAGAGTACTCACACCTCCAGAATAAATAACTGGTATATTCACATTTTCAAGAAGTTCAAGGAGGGGTTCAACCTTAAAACCACCCAAAAGCCCTTCGTGATCAACATTAGTGAACAAAATCCCTCCAGCTCCTCTTTCTTCCATAATTTTTCCCAGTTCTGGTGCATTCTGGTTAGTTTTTTCAGTCCATCCCCTGACAACCACTTTGGAATCCCTACTATCCAGTGCTACTATTATCCTCTCACTTCCAAATTCACTGGAAAGAGTCTCTACTGCATCAGGGTTCTTTATGGCTAGAGTGCCAAGTATTATCCTATCAATACCACTGTCCAGTAAATTAGCTGCATCCTTAATAGTTCGGATACCTCCACCCATTTGAACTGGTATGGAAACATGTTTAAGGATTTCCCTGACCACCTGCAGGTTCCCTCCCTCTTCTAAGGCACCTCCCAGATCAATCACATGTAAAATACTGGCTCCCTGTTCTTCCCATGCAAGGGCAACTTTTGCAGGGTTATCAAGCACAATCTGTTCTGTTCCAGGCCTTCCCTGTACTAACTGAACACATTTACCATTTTTAATATCAACTGCAGGAATTATAAACATTTAATTGCCTCTCTGATATTGTAACACAAGTTATTTTATGTATTTTATGATTTTAAATGAATTATTTTATGGTTAGATGAATATTATAATTGGATGAGTTTTTTCTACATCATGTATTGATAAATCAAATTTTTTTATTTCAATTTTTAAATCTTTATTAGCCATTTTATTATCTACAATTTGATGACAAAACTCTAACAAATTGAAATCTAACAAATTTAAAGAATCTTTTTTTTTTTAAATGAATAAGTTTCATTTTAAATTTATAACTCCAATTCTAATGAATATTACAATAGGAGTTATAGTAAAAGATGAATATTAATCATCCTATATTAATTAATCAATAGTTGAAGTATAGATTTAAACCAATTATTAATGAAAATAAGAAATCTAATGAGAATTTCCATTTAAATCAGGATTTATTCCAATTCATTATCCAAACTCTGTGATTTGAAAGAGTTTGGTTTATATTATCACCTAATATATCACCTAATATCGATCATAAAATAAGTATTCTATATTCAAATTAAAGGATGTTAATATGATTAGAGTGGCTTTGAAGCTGGCATACATTGGAACTGATTTTTACGGATTCCAAAGACAGCCGCACCTGCGTACAGTTGAAGGAGAACTGTTAAAGGCACTTAAAGAAGCAGGAATAATAACTGACCTTGCACAATCCAATTATTCCATTGCCGGACGCACTGATCGTGGTGTTCATGCCCTGGGAAATGTGGTATCCTTCCGCACGAAAAAAATGCCCATTATAAATCAGATCAATGATCTTCTACCCAAGGATGTAAGGATCTTAGGTTCTGCCAGGGTTCCAATGGGATTCAAAACCAGATATGCCCATAGGAGACATTATCGCTACGTTTTATGTAAAAACCGAAGGGGGGAGGAGTGGGAAACTCACAAAATGCAGCAAGCAGCACATTTAATGGAGGGGACTCATAATTTTATTAATTTTTCCAAGAGAAGTAGGAGGAACCCCATTCGTAACGTGGAAAGTATAATTATAACGCCCCAAAAACATTTATGTACAGTGGATGTAATTGGTGAGAGTTTTTTGTGGAACATGGTTAGAAAGATGGTAGGAGTACTTTTAAGTGTGGGCAAGGGTGATCTTTCAATTGATGATGTTCGAAAAATGATGAACCCTCAGAATACTGCAGCAATAACTCCCCTGCCCCCTGAGAGCCTGATACTGATGGATGTTTGCTATGAAGGTGTCCATTTTAAAGCAGATGAATATGCAAGGCATCGATTTTCTAGGGCCTTACGTGAAGTTTGCCATAACCACTGGAGAATAGTTGCTGCAACAGAAGAAATGATCAATTCTTTAACTGGGGATTGAAAAGATCTCCTGAATGTGATCCTTTTTTATAGTTTTTCAATTTTTTGGAACTAATTAATTAAGTGCTGGTTAACAAAACAATAAATAACAACACAAACAAAGAATTAAAAGTAAAACTAAGAATTAGAACTAGTATCCAAAAGGAGGAAATAGTCTGGTTCACCGCTACCATCAAAATTTTAAAGAAAAACTTTTTTTAAATTTTAAAGACCAGAAATCGTCATCTAAAAACCAGAGAGGTATTATTGTAGGTCTTGACCCTGGCATGACAGTTGGAGTGGCCATTCTTAATCTTTCAGGGGAAATACTTAATGTTAAAAGTTTTAAGGAAGCTTCACGGGCAGATATAACTCGTCACATTATCAGCTATGGTAAAACAGTTTTAGTGGCTACTGATGTCCATAATCCTCCTAAAATGGTTAAAAAAATGGCTGCTTCTCTTAATTCCAAAATTTATTTTCCCTACAGGGATATGGCTGTCAGTGCTAAAAACGAATTAGTGGATGACTACATTTATTCCCATGATCATAACCCGCAAACAACCAGATCAAAAGACGCTAGTGAATCAATTCCTCAAAATGCCCATGAAAGAGATGCACTGGCAGCTGCAATACAGGGTTATAAGAAATATCAGAAAAAACTGGAACAAATAGAAAGAAAAACCCAAGAAACTGAATTAACACCTCAAATGGTGGATGAAATAAAAGTTTCAGTGATTAATGAAATTCCAATTACCAAGGCAATCAATTCCACTATAAATAAGTTCATTCACCAGGGTCATTCTAATAATGAAAAAAGTTCAAATGATGACATGGTCCCTGATTTAATGTCTGAAGATTCTCATGAAATAATTCATAGATTACAGAGTAAAGTAAAATCTCAGGAAAAGCAGATTAAAAATTTGAAAAGTAAAAACAGCATTCTGGAATATAAGGTTAATGAATACCAAGATGAAATATCCCTTTTGGAAAATAAAATCCAAAAATTACAGTACCAGTACTCTCAGAACATCTTACAGCAGAAGGAAATTGCCACTAAAAATTCAATCATCAAAGGGATTCAGGAGAAATATTACCATGAAAAGGAATTAAGAAAAACTCTTGAAGAGCAGCTGGAATCCATAAAACGAATGAGAGCCATGGAGCTTTCCAGAGAAGCAGTACCTGTTAAAATCATTGACACGTTTTCAAAAGATGGGATAAGAGAGGCTGCCAGTTCCAGAAACATAAAAAGGGGGGATGTAGTTCTTTTGAAAAGTTCAGAAGGTGGTGGTTCCCACACTGCATCATTAATTGTTAAATTAGGTGTTAAGGCAGTTATAACCACTGACAAAATGTCTCATCAGGCAAAAGAGGAATTTGAAAAACACATGATCCCCTTACTGGAAGAAGGAGAAGTTGATTTAAAGATGGCAGATGAATTTGCTATTATTTTATCCCGGGATCTTGAAAGGGAAATTGAAAAATGGAATAACCATCAGAAAGAAAAATTGAAAAAAGAAGAAAGAAACAGGCTTCTTAAGATAATGGATGACTATAAGGCCCAAAGGAAAAGATCAAATAATAATTTTCATTGATCATTGCTTGCCAGGTACAGATTCCAGTATTCACATCATTTATTCAGTGGTTTAAAATTTCATTATCATTGTTATTCAACTACTTTTTATCTAATGGACATTTATTAATGTAGTTTAAGATGTATTAGGGTTTATTGAACACATATTAAATATATAGAGTATTAATTGGACTTATTGGGTAAGTATGTCTGTTGAACAAGTATTGGATTTATGCAATTTGTTTTTAAAGAGTAAATATTAAAAGATAGATTAATAATCTTTATTTAATAAATAATCTGATTTGTATTGTTGTGAAGCATTAAACTCCCAGATCATTATAAACTAAATAAACTAATGGTCATCAGACTAAATTTAGGTGTAATAGATGAAAATAGCATTTATAATAGGTACCAGGCCTGAGATTATAAAAATGTCCCCTTTAATAGATGAAGTTGATAAAAGGGGAATAGAATACATATTAATACACACAGGTCAACATTATGACTTTGAAATGTCCCAGCAGTTTTTCATGGACCTTGAACTTAAGGAACCCGATTATAATATAGGTGTGGGGTCTGATTCCCATGCTAAACAGACTGCCACAATGATGGAAGGTATTGAAGATGTTTTAGTTAATGAAAAGCCAGACATTGTCTTGGTTCAGGGAGATACCAATGCAGTTTTAGCCGGAGCCCTAGTTGCAGCCAAACTACATATAGCTGTGGGACATGTGGAAGCTGGTCTTCGCTCCTATGACAAGACCATGCCTGAAGAGATTAACCGTATGGTGGCTGATGTATGCACCAACCTCTTTTTCGTACCCACAGAAGAAACTGCAGTAAATCTTCTATTTGAGGGAATATCCCCCAAAGATATATTCATAACTGGCAATACAGTGGTGGATGCTTGTTACAGAAACCTGAAAATCGCCAGAAAAAGTTCGAACATAATGTCCCAGCTGAACTTGACAGGGGATATTATGTCCTTAACTCTACACCGTGCTGAGAATGTTGATGACCGTGAGAGACTGGAGAGCATCATCCAGGCTTTATTAAAGATTGAAAACATCAATATAGTTTTCCCAGTACATCCCCGTACTGTAAAAACCCTTAAGAAATTTGGGTTCTATACAGAGCTTGATCAAGCACCCCATATTAAGATGACAAAACCAGTTGGTTATCTGGATTTCCTCATTCTCCAATCACATTCTAAGCTTATGATGACGGATTCTGGAGGAGTTCAGGAAGAAGCAATAACCCTTAATATCCCGTGTTTAACCCTGAGATACAATACAGAAAGGCCAGAAACGGTTCATGCAGGGGGGAACATACTGGTGGGGGCAGATACTGGTAAAATAACCAAAACTGTAAGAGAGATACTTGAAGATGAAGAAATCTACTCTAGAATGAAAGAAGCACCCAACCCCTATGGTGATGGCAATGCCTCTCAAAAAATACTCGATGCTATTTTAGATTCATATCATAAGGGTAAGCTAGAAATAAAACCACCTGAAGAGATAGAAGGGGAACACACCAAAAAATTATTATCAATAAATGAACAGGTCACAGTGGCAGAATTTGAAACTAAAAATCCAAAAAGTACAGTGAATCTTGTTTTTGAGGATGATAAGCCTCGCTACCCCTATCCTGACCTCTCACTGGAAGATAAAACCATATTAGTTGTTACTAATTGATAATGCAATGAATCTTTAAGATAAAAATCTTAAAGTCAACAATTTTTTTCCTTCACCAGTTTGAAAACCTCCACTTGTTTAAAATTCGCTGTTTGATAAATACAATAAAAAACAAAAAAATAATTAAGCTCCCATGTTAAAGAAATTAAAGATAGATAAAAATTTTTATTTCATAATTAATATCCATTGAATTTTTTTCAAATAATCCTAATAAATACTGTTTAAATCTATTTAAATCACTTATCACTGTAAAAATCGAAACTACCAGTTTAGGAGATAAACATCAATGATCAATGAAAATTCATCTATAGCAATATTCGGTTTGGGTCATATGGGGCTGCCAACTGCAGCCTTACTGGCCAAAAGTGGCCTGAAGGTGCTGGGGGTTGATATTAACAAGCAAACTGTTAAAATGGTTAACTCGGGCCAATCTCCCATAATGGAGCCTGGTCTGGATGAACTGGTTAAAAAAACGGTAAATGATGGGCTACTTTCTGCAACCAGTAATCCTAAACTAGCAGTGGAAAAATCCCAGATAATCATGATTATAGTACCCACCCCTGTAGATGAAAACAAAAAATCAGACCTTTCTGCAGTTATATCTGCTGCTAAATCCATCGCTACCGGGTTAAAGAAGGATGATCTGGTTATTGTTGAAAGTACAGTTCCTCCAGGCACATGTGAAAATTTGGTAATTCCTTTACTGGAAGAAAGTAATTTAGTGGCAGGTGAAGACTTCAAGGTTGCTTACACACCGGAAAGGGCCCTTCCCAATAATACTCTATATGAAATGACCCATAACGCCCGAGTAATAGGTGGAATAGACCCTCAAAGTACTAAAATAGCCGCTTCATTATACCAGCGGATTACAGAGGGCGAAATAATAATGGTGCAGAACCTGGTTACTGCAGAAATGGTTAAACTAATGGAAAACACCTACCGCGACACCAACATCGCCCTGGCCAATGAAATGGCTTTAGTGTGTGATTCTTTAGGGGTGGATGCCATAGAGGCTATCAATGCAGCTAATCACCATCCCAGAGTTAATATCCATACACCTGGACCTGGAGTGGGAGGGCACTGTCTCTCTATTGATCCCTACTTTATTGTGGAAACAGCCCGAAAAAATGGGGTGGAAACACCCCTTATAAGAACTTCAAGGGAAGTTAACGAGGGAATGCCGGGCCAGGTTGCTAAAATAGTGGAAAAATCTTTAAAAGAGCTTGGTAAAACCATTGAAGGATCTGAAATAGGGATATTGGGAGTGGCTTACAAAGGAAATGTGGCTGATGCCAGGGAAACGCCAGCCGAACCTTTAATAAAAATTTTAAACCATAAAGGAGCAAATGTTGTGGTTAACGACCCTTATGTGCCTCCTGAGATCGTAAAACCATGGGGTGCTCTGATGGTGGGCTTGGAAAGGGCACTATCTGCTGATTGTGTGGTTCTGGTAACAGATCATGATCTTTATGGAAAAATCAAACCATCTATGATAAAAAATGGCCTGATAGTCTGCACACGCCCTGTACTGGACAAGGAAACATTCGAAAAGGGTGGTGTGACTTTTAAGGGAGTTGGAAGGTCTTGAATTTACTTATTTTTGAATATGCCACTGCAATGGGAGTTAAAGATCCCTCATTAACTGCAGAGGGCCAGGCCATGCTAGAAGGCCTCATCAGGGATCTAGAAGGATATGATGCCAGTTTTTTAACCTCAAGAAATTCTGATCCAGTTTTTGGGGGTAAATGCAACCGATTGGAAATTGCAGAGGATTTGGATGATTGGATTAACGACAATATTCATAATTACGACTTTTGTTTACCCGTTGCTCCGGAAGAAGACTTTATTTTATACAAATTAACCCGATTGATTGAAGAAAAAGGTGTTGAAGTTGTTGGATCCTCTTCTGATGCTGTTTGCATATGTTCAGATAAATATTTAACCTACCAGGCACTGAAAAATAAAATTCCTGTAATTCCCACCCAGAAATTATACTGGGAAGAGGTTGATGAACATGCTGAGGCAATTCCCGGGAAAAAGGTGATCAAACCTGCTGACGGAGTTTCCTGTTCAGATGTACAGATAGTAAATTCTACAGAATCACTAAAAAACGCAACCTGGAAAGTTAAAAAAAGTAGCAACCTACCCTACTGTTTACTCCAGAAATTTGTGGAAGGAGATAGTGCTAGTGTGAGTCTGCTTAGTAATGGAGAAAAAGCCATTCCTCTGAGTTTGAACCACCAGAATATCACTGAAAAAAATGGTCATTTCGACTACAATGGGGGTAAAGTTCCATTTTATCATTCTAAAGAGTATGAGGCTAAAAAAATAGCCAAAAAAGCAGTTGAGTCCATCAGTGGCTTGAAAGGTTATGTGGGGGTGGACCTGATCCTGGGTGAAGAGGTTTATCTGGTGGAAATTAACTCCAGACTCACCACACCCTACGTTGCCCTGAGGAACATGCTAAAGTTCAATTTAGGTGAAGCTATCCTCAAATCAGTTCAAGGTGAACTTCCAGGAAAAGTAGAACTTGAAGGAGAGATTAAATTTAGAAAGGAAAATAATCATCTCGATTTAAAGGTGATGTAAATGAAAATTGCTGGTTTTGATATTGGCGGGGCAAACACAGACCTAGCTGTGGTTGAATTCAATGAAAAGAGGGAGATCCTTGACATAAGGACTGATTTTTCTTACCTGCCCATGTGGATAAAAAAAGATGAACTGCCAACCACATTAATCGAATTATTGGGCCAAGACCTTAAGGAAATAGATGCAGTTGGAGTATCCATGACAGCAGAACTTGCAGACAGCTACCAGAATAAAAGCCAAGGAGTTCTGGATATTGCAGGCAGGGTCATGGAAACATTCCATTGCCCTGTTGGTTTTGTAGGCTTAAACGGCATGCTGAGTTATGACGAAGTTCAAAAAAACCCTCTGGACCTGGCTGCAGCTAACTGGATCGCCACCGCCCCACTGGCAGCCTACATGGCTCCTGATTGTGTTTTAATCGATACAGGAAGCACTACTACTGATATTATTCCCATCAAAAATGGAAGGGAATGTGCACGGGGAAGATCGGACCTGGAGAGACTGGCCACTGGTGAACTAGTATACACTGGGACTCTGCGCACCAACGTGGCCACCATTGTGGACAAAGTTCCCCTGAAAGATCAATGGGTGAGAGTGGCATCTGAATTGTTTGCAGTAACTGCTGATGTTCACATGGCCCTGGGAAACATCACCATGAAAGATTACACCTCAGAAACCCCTGATGGCTGTGGAACCCAGGTTGAAGATTGCCTCTTAAGACTTTCTAGGGTGGTATGTGGCGATCTTCAGCTATTAAATGTTGAAGAAGTTTTAGAAATAGCCCAGTATATCTACAAAAGACAAGTGGCCCAAGTAGCCGAAGCCCTTAAAGAGGTTACAGACAGGGAAAATCTAGAATTGGTAGTTGCCACAGGTTTGGGAATGAATATTATAGGATCTGAAGCCGCCCGACTCCTCGGTTTGCCGGTAAAAACTATGGATGAAATTATCACCACTGAAGACTGCGTGGTGGCACCTGCAGTGGGCACAGCACTCCTAATGGAAAGTTTTCTAGATCAGTGCCAATAAATTTTATATAATGCCTAAATTAACAAATTAAGGTTTTTTAGCCTCGAATATTAAATTAACTGTTATTCGGTCTGGTTAACTTCTAATGTTAACTAATATTAGGATATAGTTTATCTACTCAGGAAAATCAATATAGGATAATTTATCTATCCTGGGAAAAATTAAGGGATATTTAACATGAAAACAAGCACATGGTTGTTGATTTTACTAATCACAGTTGCAGCAGTTTACCTGTTTGCTAATCACAGTCAGCATTCAATTTTGGGTTCTAACCAGTTAGGTTATGTTACTAAAGATGTTTATTCACACTATGGTCATCCGCAGGTAAAGATGGCAGTGGTGACTGGAATGCATCCTCGGGAAGATCTGGCCACTTACACCGTACCTCAGGTGGTGAAAATCTTTGCATTACTGAACAATGTGGAGATGGTTGACTACCATGTAACAGTAACTGACCAGCCACAAGTCTTCGATGCTGGACGAGAAAATGGTCAGGCCCTGGTTGCCCAGTATGTGATTCCTGATATTAAAAAATCAGATTATCAACTGGTAATAATTGCCCATGACCATGAACAGGGCTATGGAGAAGGATATTACATTGCAACACCTACCCATGACTCCAAATCAATGAGACTGGGTGAAGCAGTTCACCAGCTACTCCCTGAGTTCAATTACTATCCTGGATCATCAAATACTCGTGAAAAAAGCAGTTCCATATCCCAAGTGGACCGCCCAATTACCAATGCAGGATATCCTGTATTTGTTTATGAGATCCCTGAATGGAAAAACCAACTAGAAGCCATTCAAATGACTTACCAATTATTCAGTGGCAGTTTTAAAGTTTTAAGGGCCTCCAATTTATGAAAAAATTTTTTTAAGGAGATTTTTTCCCAAATAAATATTCAACCTACAATAACTAAAAAAAATCCTATAAAAAAAATAAAGTGAATAAAGTGAAGTTTAGGTTGGATATGAAAAGGTTAGAGATATGGGTTTGATCTGATTCGAGTTTGACTAGCATTATTAAATGGATTATTCATTTTTACATGCTTATGAGCATATTTTGCATAAACCTTACACAATTACTGTAACCATGATTAATAAACAGACTTTTTCCATGATTTTAACAATTTTAAGCCATAATTTATCAAAAAGCCATGATTTATCAAATATACTGATTCAAACCTAATCGAATTGATGTCTTATTCAGTACCAAACATTCTTCATACCCAATAAATATGCAATAATATTAGCTCCCAGATGCAAGAACAGACTTATGATAATTATAAAGATAATCAGGTTAAAGGGAATGGTTATTATCAGAGATGCGAATACCAGAGCACCTACCACAAAGTCCAACTGATCCATTAGGGGTACTGGTCGTCCTCTTTCCACTTTGAATCTTCTTTTTAGGAAACTACCGCATGCATCACCAATTATAGCTCCACTACCCAAAGCCAGCCCTAGTAATGCACCAGCCAATGCGTTACTGCTAATGGTTCCTTGCAATAAGACTCCGGTCGCGGGATCTCCTAACATTAGAAGATTCTGGACCATATCACCAGTTAAAATTCCTTGAACCAGGCCGATCACAGTCCCGATGAAAATTCCTATAACTGTACCCTTCCATGTCACACCATCTCCCAGTAATCTGCGGCCGTCTTTTAGGGATCGGCCCATATCCAGAGGTGTTCCCCCTCCAAAGGTAAGGGCACTGGCATTTGCTAGGTAAGCGGGTAACATAAAGTATATAGCATAAGCTGATAAAATCAAAACACTGAAAACACTAGGGTCCATAGTTTACCTCCGATTAAAACAGGATAATAGTTATGTACTCAACCATAAATACTAGTTGATCAAACATGATCCAATAACATGTTCCAATCAAAATATAGTTTTTATGTTTATAGAATCAACTAATAATAGTGTTGCTTTGTATATATCCCTATATATTATGGCTGAGTAGTAATGATAGAATTAATAGGTGAGATAATGGTCATAAAGAAAACAAAAAGCCTGTGTCCTGAATGTCTTCGTGTGGTGGATGCAGAAGTCTTTGAAGACCAGGAAAAAATAAAGATTAAAAAAACGTGTCCCGAGCACGGTGAATTCGACAATACTTACTGGCAAAGTTCTGAAGCTTATCATTACGCTGCTGATTATGATTATAAAGGTGATGGTATAGATAACCCCCAAACTTCCATAGAAGGGGAATGTCCTGAAAATTGTGGGCTTTGCCCTGAACACCAGAGCCAAACTATACTTGGTCTTATTGATGTTACCAATCGCTGTAATCTTCGTTGTCCTATTTGTTTTGCTAATGCGGCAGTATCTAAATATTTATATGAGCCAACATATGAGGAAATCCGGGAGATGCTTAGAAATCTCCGTTCAAATGAGCCAGTACCCACTCCTGCCATTCAGTACGCTGGTGGTGAACCCACCATTAGAAAAGACATAGTGGAGCTGGTTAAATTAGCAAGGGAAGAAGGATTCAGTCACACACAAATTGCCACGAATGGGATTAAACTGGCTACAGATCCAGAACTAGCTCAGAAACTTAAAGATGCCACATTAAACACTATTTATCTTCAATTTGATGGGGTCACTGAAGAACCCTACATCAAATCAAGAGGCCGTAACTTACTACCCTTAAAATTAGAAGCTATTGAAAACTGTCGTAAGGCAGATTTGGGAATAGTTCTGGTGCCTACCCTGGTTAAAGGAATCAATGATGATCAGGTTGGTAAAATCATAAAATTTGCCATAGAAAATCTGGACATCATACGTGGGGTGAACTTCCAACCAGTTTCATTTGCAGGTCGAACACCAGCCGATGAGGTGGAAAAGCAGAGAATAACCATCCCTGAATTCCAGAAACTGGTGGATGAACAGACTGATGGCAATATAGGTCGTGATGACTTTTATCCTGCATCTTCTGTCATACCTATCACTGATTTTGTGGAGGCTATAGAAGGCGAAGATCAGGTCTCATTCACCTGCCATCCTCATTGCGGTGCTGCTACCTATGTATTCGTTGATAACCATGAAATTATACCTATAACAAAGTTTGTGGATGTGGATAGATTTTTCAACCTTCTCTCTCGTAGCAGTGAGGATATAAAAAATGGAGGTATAATGGGTAAGGCCAAAGTTATTAGAAGGGCCACTATGGAACTTCCCAGAACTATTGACCGGGATAAGAAACCGGATTCACTGGACATAACTGGTATACTCACCAAGGTCTTCAAAGAGAGATCATACAGTGCACTGGGAGATTTCCATCATAAAACCTTACTCATTTCCTGCATGCATTTCATGGATCCCTGGAACTTTGACCAGGACAGGGTAAAACGGTGTGTTATTCATTATGCTACTCCTGACGGTCGTATAATACCCTTCTGTTCCATGAATGCAATTTACCGTTTGGAAGTTGAGCGAAAATTCGCTAAACCACTTAAAAAATAAAACCGGTTTTCTAATTGATAATTGAAACACCTTCAAGACTTCATCTGACCTTAATAGATCTTAATGGATCTTTAGGTAGAATAGACGGTGGAGTTGGACTTACATTGAAAGAACCTAAACTGGTTCTGGAAATGGAACAAAAAGGTAAACAAATCCAGGTTAATTTTAAAAATCCAGAAAACATATCCCTTAAAACTATGAATGATTATGAGGAAAAAATCAGAAACTCCGCCCGTAGGATGATGATGAACTTGCAACTGGGTGAGGGATATACTTTCACAGTTCATAAAACTTTCCCAGCTCATTCTGGGTTGGGTTCTGGCACTCAACTATCACTTGCAGTGGGCAAACTTCTGGCTGATTTCAATGATCATAAAATGGATTCTCAGCAAATAGCCAGTATAGTAGGGCGTGGAGGTACTTCAGGGATAGGAGTAGCATCCTTTGAAAATGGTGGTTTCATTATTGATGGTGGCCATCATCAGGATGAAAAAGGAGAATTCTTACCATCATCAGCTGCAAAAGCATCACCTCCACCCGTGATTGCCAGATACAACTTTCCTGAAGAGTGGAAAGTGGTCCTGGTAATACCAGACATCAGGAAGAATGTTTCAGGAAAAAGAGAAGTTAATATTTTCCAGGAATACTGCCCCATACCTTTAAGTGAAGTACAGAAGCTGTCCCATATTATATTAATGAAGATGATGCCGGCAATTATTGAAATGGACCTTGATGCATTTGGGGAAAGTGTTAACAGCATCCAGAATATAGGATTTAAAAAAATCGAAAATCAATTACAAAATCCTTTAATAGGGAAAATAATGGAATCACTTCGCGATGCAGGTGCTCCTGGTGTTGGTATGAGTTCTTTCGGACCGACGATTTATTCCATCACTGACAGCCCTCGAGAAATAGTAAGTGCAGCAAAAGATGCCATTACCAATGTAGGTGGCAGTATCATTGAAACAACTGCTCAAAATAAGGGTGCTATTAAAAGGTAGTTACTTTAAATCAATCATTCCATGATTTATATGAAAGAAAAAATAAAGGGTAAAGTTTGGAAATTCCGTGACAGCATTGATACTGATGTCATAATTGCAGGACGTTATCTGAGGACATTCAGTCTGGATGAACTCGCCAGCCATGTTATGGAAGCTGAAGATCCTGATTTCGCTAAAAAGGTCCAAAAAGGCGATATTATAGTAGCAGGTTGGAATTTTGGCTGCGGATCTTCCCGGGAACAGGCAGCAGTAGCTTTGAAACATGCAGGGGTGGATGCAATAGTTGCCAAATCATTCGCCCGCATATTTTACAGGAACGCTATCAACGTGGGCCTTCCAGTGGTAGTAGCAGACATAGAGGCTGATGAAGGCGATGAATTAATGATCGACCTTAAATTAGGTTTAATAAAAAATATCAGCACTGGAAAAAGTGTGGATATTCAGCCATTTAACCACTTCATGCTGGAAATACTTCGGGATGGGGGCTTGGTTAAACATTATTTAGCCAAAAAGAAAGATAAAAATCAATCTTGACTATTTATATTGATGAATTCATCATTCATCTCACATAAATCAAAACTTCATCATTGAATTATAATTACAATTAATACATATCCTTACAATTACATATTATTACAATCAAATTTTTAATCCGTTAATTGAAATTTAGTTTCGCCTATAGGTGGAACTAGATAAAACTATCCATCAGATTTACAATTTGTTTCATCAAAAATTTCAAATGAAATATTCATACCCAATATTATTATATTTCCCTAATTTTCAATCTATGCGAGGAAAAACAATGAAATGTCCTGTTTGTAGTTCTGAATCTTACAAAATACTAAAAACTAAGGGTAAAAACACCAAAGAAGTCTTATTAAAATGTAATGAATGTGGGAACACCTTCCGAGAAATCATTAAAATCCCCAAAATGGTGGAGTGCAGAATAATAATCAGCAAATTCGAAGTATCTGAAAAAAAAATTATTAAACTGTATCCTGATGAGGTTTTGGAGATTGGTGAAGTTCTGGTTGTCGATGGAGAAGAAGTGGAAATCACGTCTCTTGAAAACAACAGGGGAGGGAGAGTTTCAAAAAGTTTGGTATCAGAACTGGAAACCATCTGGGCATCATCACTGAAAGGACCAGCCAGAGTAGGAATATCAATTGATTATGGTGGCCAGATATATTCCAAGAAGGTCGAAGTTGACAGAGACTTCTCATTCACTGTAGGGGATGTGGTGAAAATGGGAAGAGCAGTTTTCCGTATTAAATCCATGAAAACTGTCACTGCAAAGAAGAGAAAAGGTAGCGCCCTTGCAGAAGAGACTAAAAGAGTTTATGGCCGGCCGGCAAGTCCAAATGATAGGCCAAAGTATGACTTAACCTCGAAAATTGTAGAAATCGAATTCAGTGAATAATAAATTAATCAATTGAAAATATTATTCCTGAAGTTCCCATGAGAATGAAAAAAACTCTAGTCTGATTAAAATAACCTATCAAGTGATTGGATGGAGAATCAAAGAGCAGATCTGGTGGAGAAACTCTTAAACCAGGGTTATATAAAAACGGAAAAAGTTAAAAAAGCAATGCTTAAAGTTCCTCGAGAAGAGTTCATGTCTCCTGAAACACGTTCCTATGCTTATTTAGACCGTCCATTGCCTATTGGAAAAGGACAGACCATATCCGCTCCCCACATGGTGGCTATAATCGCTGAAAAATTAGACTTAACCGAGGGGATGAACATCCTGGAAATAGGAACTGGGTTTGGATACAATGCTGCTGTAGTAGCGGAAATAGTTGGAAGCAGTGGTCATGTATACACTGTGGAAAGAATCCCTTCACTAGCAGAAAAAGCCATGGAGAATTTAGAAAGAACCGGTTATAAAGATAAGGTAACTGTAATATTAGGGGATGGAACATTAGGATATCCACCTGAAGCCCCTTATGACAGAATCTACGCCACTGCTAGCCCACCTAAAATTCCCAAACCCCTCAAAAAACAGTTAAAAATAGGTGGAAAGCTGATATTGCCCATGGGATCTCACAGCTACTTCCAGGAACTGGTTTCAGTTAAACGAATTTCAGAAGATAGTTACCAGACTAAAAATCTGGGTGGGGTTGCTTTTGTACCCATGATAGGGGAATATGGTTGGCCTGAGGATTAAAAAAAACTACAAGGTACATATTTAAGTCTAATTTTAGAAAAATCTTACAAAAATCAATTCATATTTCATTCATTCATTCTTTAACCTGAAAAAAATTGATTTATTATGATTTATTATCAAATTACCATAATTAAAACTTAAAACATGATAAAAATGAAGATATACTTGGAAACATTTGGTTGCACCTTCAACCAAGCTGATTCTCAGATAATAGCAGGTTTAATGGAAGAAAAGGGTGCTAAAATCGCCAATTCCATGGAAGACTCAGATGTGATTATTATAAACACCTGTTATGTTAAACAACCAACTGAACATAAAATAACCAATCATATCCAGAAAATACAGAGCCAATATCCAGATAAGAAACTTCTCATTGCCGGTTGTATGGTGGATATTGATCCTCAGAAACTGGAAAAACTGGCACCACAAGCTGGATGGATAGGAGCTCGCAGAATCACATCTGCCCCCCAAATCATTGAGTCGGCCATGAAGGGGTATGTTAAAAGGGAAACTGGTCCGGGCACTGAAATAAAGACCAATCTCCCCCGTAAACGTTCCAACCCCTTAATTCATATTATGCAAATTTGTGAAGGATGCCTGGGAAAATGCAGTTACTGCTGCACCAGATTTGCCAGAGGAAACCTGCAAAGCTACCCCACCCCTTTGTTAAAAAAAGAAGCAGAACAGGCAGTGGCTGAAGGTTGTGTTGAAATACAAATAACTGCTCAGGACACAGCAGCCTATGGTAAAGACACTGGAGAAACCCTTTCAAATCTTATAAATGAGATAACCAGTATTCAAGGTGATTTCAAGGTAAGGGTAGGTATGATGCATCCTCAAAACATCAAAAAAGACTTCGAATCTATTATAACCTCATTTAAACATGAAAAAGTCTACAATTTCCTGCATTTGCCCTTGCAGAGTGGGAATGATGAGGTGCTTTCAGATATGAATCGTGGTTACACTGTAGGTGAATACTTGGAGATAGTAAATCAGTTTAGATCCCAAATACCCCAACTCTCTCTGGCAACTGATATTATTGTAGGATATCCCACAGAGGATGAAGCAGCTTTCCAGGATACTCTTAAGGTCATTGGTGAAACTCAACCAGATTTTCTCCATATCTCTAAATACCATCACCGTCCTGGCACCAGAGCATCATCAATGGATGAAATTCACCACGAAATCATGAAGGATCGTTCTAAACGTTTAAATAGGCTTAAAGTTGATATTGCCTCAGCTAAAAATAATAATCTATTGGGAACCACCCAACAGATCCTTGTAACTGATAAAGGAAGTAAAGGTGGATATATCGGCCGAACCAACTCTTATAAAACAGTAGTAGTGGATGAAGCCCAGTTGGGAACTTTCATAAATGTGCAGATCACCCAAACACACAGCACTTACTTAACTGGAAAATTAATTACTTGATACAAATAATTTAATAGG
The DNA here is from genome assembly GCA_013403005.1 of Methanobacteriaceae archaeon. Taxonomy (NCBI): domain Archaea; kingdom Methanobacteriati; phylum Methanobacteriota; class Methanobacteria; order Methanobacteriales; family Methanobacteriaceae; species Methanobacteriaceae archaeon. The sequence continues at coordinate 177,089 of JACBOA010000007.1, forward strand.
ATTTGCCTTTGCTCATAAATGCTGGAAGTAATAATATTTACATCCACACCCACTATTACTAATCCTTTTAATTTTTATTCTTGCTTCTAATTATCATCATCAGCAATGTTTAATGCTGTTAAAATGATTATTTCAGTTTTAAATTGGATTTTGTTTTTATATTCTCTTTAGATATAATAAATACGCTTTCTAATTCAATAGTAAATCATATATAGATTTTTAAGAACATAAAAAATAGATAAAATGAAATATATAGTATGTGAAATTTGTGGCGGTTACTACCGTCTCCTGGAAGGAGAGTCCCTTGACGACTTTGATTCATGCCAATGCGGTGGCAAATTTTATCAATTGGAAATGGATGAGGAAAGTGCCGATCTTAAAATTGAAACATCTGAAAACAAAAATTTAGAATTTGATAATTTAATATATGAGACCGTGGAAGTTGACAATGAATTTTCAGAAGTTATCTGCAAAGAATGCGGTAATCAGAACAACATTAATACGGCATTTTGCACAAGTTGCGGTCAGATTTTAGTAAATGCCAGAGATTTAAGTGGCACAGATAATAGTTCCACAATGAAACCTAAACTCAGTCTAGTTGTTGGATTCACTTTCATTGCGTTATTTTTGGTCTTATTAGGATTTTTATTTTAACTAGTTAGTTTAAAAATTGAAAAATTCACATCTTCTTATTTTTATTTTAATCTAAAGAGGGTATTTTTTATTATTTATTTATTATTTTTTGTTAATTCAGATTTTGAAATCTTTTAAAAATCTTAGATATAATCTTTTAAATACGATTAGACCATTAAAAACGAATTCATCTCTGAAAATTAAAAATAAAAATTAATTTAAATTAAAAAATCTGTAAAATAAGGGTATAAAGTGCCGTGGGCCGGACTTGAACCAGCGACATCCAGATCTTCAGTCTGGCGTTCTCCCAACTGAACTACCACGGCATAGTGGGCCCGACGAGATTCGAACTCGTGATCACCTCCGTGTCAGGGAGGTATCATACCCCTAGACCACGGGCCCGCATTCAAAGATTATTGTTTTGTTACTATATAAACCTTTTCTATGGGCAGAAGGAAATAAAGAATCTGAAAAATCTAAATTTAATACTTTGGAAAAATGTATATGCTTTATCTACTATAAATAAAGTCGCTAAAACGTAGGGGTGAAAACCATGGATATAAATGATCCCATTAAAACCACTGTGGAAGAGATACGGAAAGTCTTAAATATTGAAAACGTGATTGGTGAAGTAATAGAAAGCGAAGATAAAGTCATGATACCGGTTACCAGGATGGGAATGGCATTTGGGGCAGGTATGGGTGAAGGAAAAGGACCTAACAGCCAAGGAGGATCTGGAGCGGGTGCTGGTGGAGGTGCAGGTATAGAACCAGTAGCTGTAGTTGTGGTCTTCAAAGGCATGACTGGTCCTGAAGGAGTTAAAGTAATGTCCCTAAAATCAGCTGATCCCTTATCCAGAGCAATAGGGGAAGCAGGATCAGCCATAGTTAATGTAATGTCTGAAGCAGGAAAAATGGGTCTGGGTAAAAAAGGTAAAAAATCTAAAGAAGAGAAGGGTGAAAAAACAGAAGGCGAAACCAAGGAATAAAAACCTTAAACAAAAATAATCCTAAACATAATTGCGAACAATAACCTAAGAGCGGGTTAGATTTGATATACATTATAATAGGCATCATAATAATTATTTTGGTGCTTATTTTACTGTCTTTTCTTTTCATTCCACTAAAGTTATCCTTAATTGTGAATAAGCACGGTTCTGATTTTAAAGGAAGATTCAGCTTACATTGGTTGGGAATCAGGATTTTTTCCAGGAAAATACCTGAAGAAGAAAAGGAAAAGGATAAAAAAAAGAAAAAAGAAAAGAAAAAGGACTCAGAGAAAAAGGATAAAAAAGAATTTGATCTGGAACGTATAATAAAAATCCTCAACTTATTTTTAGAATCATGGCCACATATGGAAAGGTTAATCTTTGCTATCTATCATTCATTCACTCTGGAAAATTTCTCACTTAACCTGACCATGGGCTTGGAAAGCCCTGCTGATACCGCCCTGTTTACAGGTTACATCTGGGCTTTTACCAATCCACTCGCAGCTTTGACACCTATTCATGTGCTGGTTGTACCAGAATTTAATAAGAGAGTCCTGGATGGTGATCTTCAGGTGGATGTGAAGTTTAAACTCATAGGAATAGTGGTTGAAGCCATCAGGGCTTTGACGAAAAAACCAGTGAGAAAGCTTATAAATGAACTACGCAGCTGATAAATGGTGTAATAATATGATAAACCATGAAATCAAGGTGGGCAAACCAAAAAAGATGGAAGGGAGGATTTTTTATCCCATATTAAAGATTTTTCACTGGAAGCACAATCAAAGTGAATCCTATTCGGTATCTCCAATTGCTATTGTGGTGGTTGAAGGAGATATGCGATATCTGTTCCCCCTGGATGAAGTTGAAAACCCTGAAGAGCTAATGAATATGGTATGAAATCTAGGCATATTAACCTATTTTGAATCATTGTTTTCGAAGCTTATGGCTCTTTTTAAGGTAAATATTATATGGTTATTTTTACAAATTGTTACATGTTAATTTAGTAATCGGAGGATCCTAATTGAAGTTGGAGGGGGATGAATCCAAGTCCATATACAAAATAATAATTATTCTGACTCTAATTGCCTTAGCTTGCATTCTAACTTATTATTTCCATTTTATTTTAAGAACCGGTATAATTTTCACCCATTTTTATTACATACCCATTATACTTGCTGCTATCTGGTGGAAAAGGAAGGGTTTCTGGGTTCCTTTATTCTTGATTGGGGTTCTGTTTTTCTCGGACTTTGTAAATCCCATAAAATCAGACCCTTGGTTTGATGATTTTTCCCGTTCTTTGGTTTTCATTTCAGTGAGTGTAATCACGGTTATTTTAAGTGAAAGAATTGAAAAATCCCTGATCAAACTTGCTGAAAGTGAGGAAAAATTCCGTTCGGTTTTTGAATCCGCTGCAGAGGCCATAATTACTATTGATTCTAAAGGCAATGTTGTATACTGGAATAAAGAAGCTCAGAATATATTTGGATACAGTAAGGAAGAGATCATTGGCCAGTCAATCACCCTTATCATGCCCAGAAGGTTCAGGAAGGCTTTTAAAGAGGGAATGATGGACATGGTAAGTTCTAACCGAACGAAGTTTAGCATGAGTAGTCCGAAAATGAGGGCGCTAAGAAAAAACGATGATGAATTTCCCTTTGAATATAAAGGATCCGTGTGGGAATCAGAGGGAGAACGCTACTACACAGTACTAGTTAAAGATATCACGGATAAAATCAAGGCCGATGAAATAAGTTCCACATTAACTGCTATAGTGGAAAACTCCAATGATGCCATTATAGGTAAAGATTTAGACGGGATAGTATTAAGCTGGAATCAGGGTGCAGAGAAAATATATGGCTACAAGGAGGATGAAATGATAGGAAAATCAATTTCTCGTATATTCCCTCCTGGTTCAGATGAATTGGAGCAGATACTGGATAAAATATCTCGTGGTGAAACAATTGACCACTACCGAACTCATCGTGTCACAAAAACAGGGGATGTAATTGATATCTCTCTGACCAGTTCACCAATTAAGGATTCTTTTGGTAATATTGTAGGGGTTTCTTCTATCTCTAGGGATATAACCAGTCAGATGGAGGCTGAAAGGGCACTTGAGAAAAGTGAAGCTCAGTTAACTCTCTTAACTTCTAATATGGCCGACATAATCTGCCAGGCAGATTCAGAAGGCAATTACATCTATGTAAGTCCCTCAGTAAAATCAGTTCTTGGTTATGAACCAGATGAGATGATGGGAAGATCCATGTTTGACTTCGTTCACCCGGATGATCTAAAGGCAGTCACCTCTTGTATGCAGGATGCTGCTGGTAAATGCATATCTCAATCTGCAACTTATCGTTTGCGTAAAGCGGATGGTAATTATATCTGGATAGGAACAACCGGAAAACCACTGTTTAATGAGAGGGGGGATCTAAGTGGTTTTGTTTGCAACAGTAGGGACATCACTCAACAGAAATATGCGGAGGATGCTCTCCGTGAAAGTGAGGAGAAGTACCGATCCCTAATTGAATCTGCCCAGGATCCCATTTCTATATTAGATCGAAATGGTGTTTTTCTCCTCACCAATAGGGCAAGCGCACAGCGTTTTAACATGGAACCTCCTGAGATGTTGGGTAAGTCATTAAGAGAACTCTTCCCAGAAACAGCAGATAAACAGTTGAAAGTTATTAGAAAAGTTTTTGACACTGGCGAAGGTTTGGAAGTGGAAATGCCTGTCAAATATGACCAACATGATCGGTATTACAGTGTAAGTGCACAGCCTATATTTGGCCCAGAAAACACAGTTCAAACGGTACAAGTAATTGCCAGAGACATCACAGATATTAAACAAACACAGATGCAGCTAGAACAGGCACTTCATGATAAGGATATGTTGATGAAGGAGATATACCATAGGGTGAAAAACAACCTAATGGTTATTTCCAGCCTTTTAAACCTTCAATCAAGTTATATTAAAGATGAAGAAGCCAAGGGAATATTCAAGGAGAGTCAGGACCGCGCTCATTCCATGGCTCTTATACACGAAAGATTGTATCGATCAAAAGACTTAAAACACATGGACTTCGGGGATTACATTCGCTCTCTAGCTATGGATCTATTCAGAACATATGTTTCAGATCCTTCCAGGATAAAATTGGAGATGGAAGTGGAAGACATACTGATAGACATTAACACTGCCATACCCTTGGGACTCATTGTCAATGAATTGCTATCAAACTCCATGAAACACGCCTTCCCCCGAGATAAAAGCGGGGTGATTAAAGTCAAATTCTATAAAAAGGATGATGAATCCTGTATTTTGGAAGTCAGTGACACGGGTGTGGGCTTCCCAAAAGACCTTGAACTCGATAAAACAGAATCCTTGGGCCTTCAGTTAGTAAATAATCTAACCCGACAGATTAACGGAGAACTGGAACTAGAAAGAACTCCTGGTACAACATTCCGTATAAGATTCAAAGAAAAAAGAGTTAGTAAATAAAAAATTAGAAAAAAATAAAGGATTCAGTTCTTTATAATCTCTGGTATTATTATTTAATCAATTTCAATCAATTTTCATGAAATCTTTCTTCAATGCTCCGCATATAGGGCAGATATCTGGTGCTTCATTCTCCACCGTGTTACCGCAGTGCCCACAAACGTAATAATCCACTTCTTCGTTGTTCCCCAGAGCATCCAGTGCTTTTTGGTAGAGCACAGCATGAATCTTCTCAACCTGGTTGGCAACATCAAAAGTCCACACTGCATTTTTATTACCTTCCTGTTGAGCTTCCTTTATGAAGTCCGGGTACATGGCTTCAAATTCTTCTATTTCACCGGAAATAGCTTCTTGCAGATTCTCAGCCGTACTTTTAATACCTTCCATTACCATTAGATGGTTATGGGCGTGAACTGTTTCAGCCTCAGCAGCAGCCCGAAATAGTTTGGCAACTTGAGGATATCCTTCTTCATCAGCTTTCCTAGCAAAAGCTAAATATTTACGATTAGCCTGCGATTCACCTGCAAATGCTTCTTTCAAATTATCTATGGTACTCATAAAAAATCAACCTCTTATTTTTTTTAGATATTCTGAATACATTTCATTTTTTCAAGTTTAAAGAACTTTTTGTTTTTAAACTTAATATTTTTTATCTTTTATGCAGTGAGATGTTATCCAATAATTCTAAATCAAAAAAATAAGGATTATAAGGTCTCAAATCGTGAAATAAGAAAAATTTTATTTAACAAAATTGATTATTGGAAGTCTGTTGATTATAAAAATTAAGCTATTTTATAAAATTTTTAAAACAAAACCAGAATCTACATTTGGAAAATAGTTGAATTTTTGGTTATGGTGAGAATCATTATAAACTTGTATGATATTGGAAGATACAGTTTATGTTAACTAGAGAAAAAACTATTTACACCCTAAAAAATAAGAAAAATAGAAAATAAAATATTTTATAATGATTTGACGGCCATTTCAATATCTTCGGCTTTGACAGTCTTTCTACCAGCGTGTTTTGCAAGTTCGACAGCTTTTTTAGCTAGCTCTTCGCCATTTTCTTCCAGAGCTTTGGCTAAAGCCTCCTTTGCATCATCGCTAATTCTTTGTGCACCAGCATTTTTTATGATCCTTCCAACTGGAGCAATTGGTAATTCAGCCATATTTTCACCTCCTAATCTAGCTAGGACTCTATAATATTTAAATATATCGGTTTTCATGACATGTTGGGCCATGACATTTACCATGCACACTCACCAACTGTGATCATCAAGCAACCAAAACTTTAAAGGTTACATAGTCCAATAGGAATTCTCATGAATAAGACTCCGGACATTGAACCCACCATAGAAGAGATACTAAATAAGGCAATAGAAGGCACTATTTCATCAGAGGATGCATTAAAGTTAATGGACACCACGGGATCTGAGTTCCAGGCTTTGATTCAGGTTGCAGACCAACTAAGACAGGAATTGGTTGGTGATGAGGTTACCTATATTCAAAACTGGAACATCAACTTCACTGACATATGCACAGGAAAATGTGGTTTCTGTGCCTTCCGCAAGGACCCGGGGGAAGAAGGAGCATACTTTCTGGATGTAGATGAAATTGTCAGAAGGGCTAAGAATGCATGGGATGAGGGGGCCATTGAAGTATGCATACAGGGAGGTCTGCACCCTGAGGCGGATGCTTACCTTTATGAAAAAATACTTCTAGCAGTTAAAGAGGAAATTCCAGACATTCATATTCATGCTTTTTCCCCAATGGAAATCACTATGAGCATCAAAGTCTGAGTTAACCATTAAAGAAACATTGAAGATGTTGAAAGATGCAGGATTGGGTTCCATGCCAGGAACCGCTGCTGAAATACTTAACGATGATGTTCGCAGGGTTATATGCCCTGGTAAACTCAAAACCCGGGAATGGGTGGATGTAATTGAAACCGCACACCAAACTGGGGTGCCCACCACTTGTACCATGATGTACGGGCATGTGGAAAGTATAGAACACAGGGTGGAACATTTAGAAATCCTTAGGAACATTCAGAAAAAAACTAAGGGGTTCACCGAGTTTGTTCCACTTACCTTCATGCATCAGAATGCTCCCATTTACCGGCAGGGAATCTCCAGCCCGGGAACCACTGGAACTGAAGACCTGAAACTTTATGCAGTGAGCAGGTTAATGTTTGGAGATTTACTTAAAAACATCCAAGTTTCATGGGTGAAACTGGGATTCAAATTCGCCCAGGTATGCCTCACCGCTGGATGTAATGATATGGGTGGAACACTGGGGGAAGAGAATATTTCTAGATCTGCCGGTGCACAGCACGGTGTTTACACACCACCTGAACACTTACAGTATATTATCAGGGATCTGGGAAGGATTCCTGCTGAGAGGGATACTCTTTATAATAATATAAAACCAATATAACATCTTTAGCATTATTTTGGATGATTAATCTTATTAACGTTATAATATTTTCATATTACTTTTAAATTAATTTATCATAACTCAGAGTTTTTGTAATGTAAATAAAATGTTTTTTTGGGCTTCCTTTTGTCAAATACTGTATATAATCACAGGTTTTATGCCCATTGAATTTAGGTTAAAATAGGAATTATTATTTTAAACCCTCAATCCATTTTATCAATGAAAAGTTTTAGAATTAACGAATAAAATACCTGAATATTCTTTTAGAAAAATATTATTATAAGTGTCCACAGAACTGATATTATGCGAAAAGATGTTGAGAATTGGTGGAGGCAGGCAGAAAGAGATTTGATTACCGCCGAAAATTGTAAAAACTCTGAAGATTATTATGCTTGTGCCTTTTTTGTCAACAATCTGTGGAAAAAGGTTTAAAAGCCTTGTTTATTCTAAAAAATCGTACCAGCTCAGGAAAAACTCATTCCCTAATTTACTTGGCCACAGAAACTGATACTCCTTTGAAATTTCACAGCTTCCTCCGTAGGCTTGCACCGGAATTTGTAACTACCAGATATATCCTGATGCAGGTTATGGGACACCTTTTGAAATCTATGATGAAGAAATCGCCACTGAAACTCTTATGAAAAGTAAAGAGGTGATGGAGTGGATAAAATCACAGATGAACAGGTAGGAAAATGGTTAGACAGATTCCTGAAAATTATCAAAGAAAAATACCAGCCTGAAAAGATATTGATATTTGGCAGCCGCGCCCGTGGCGACCACCTCCTGGAAAGTGACATGGATATCATCATAGTCAGTTCCAAATTTCAGGGAATAGATTGGATTAAAAGGATAAGGGAAGTATCTGACCTATGGGAAGGACTGGTACTCTTAGAACCACTATGTTACACCCCCCAGGAATTTGAAGAAAAAAGAAAACAGATAGGAATTGTTAATCAGGCGGTTAAAGAGGGTGTGGAAGTTTAGGTGTGAAATTTTAAATTAGGGGATGTGAGGAAGCCTGATTTTTAATCAAAGTTGCCAAGAAGGATTGTAAAAATAAAAATTGATTAGTGGGTAAGAAGAAATAAGAGAATATTTAGAATACTCTCCAACACTACCCATTGCTTTTAGGATTGATAATAGAGTAATAATAGCGTAATTCATATGTCATTCAGTTTTATGGTTAATTTAAGTATTTCTTTAGATTTTTTAGCTTTTTCTCCGGTAATGATAAATGAAAATAAGAGTAACTATGGATACTACAATTCCAATAGCGTTAGGTGTGAATATATACCAGTTGTTGATCCCGGCCCCGTAAATAGTCCATAGTGAGCAGTTCACTGCCAGGGCCATGTAAATAACAGGTGACACTTCATCAGATTTTTTTATTTCTCGAATTTTCTGTATCTGGGCCAATGGACTGATAAAGGTCACCACTGCGAATATGCTGGCCATTAGACCTATAATTTCAATTGACATTTTTATATTCTCTTTTTATATAATTCAACAATCTCTGATGGTATTTCCTTTATTGGAAGATATGAAAAACTTATTTAGAGTAATACCTTGATAAGAGATTTTTGATGCTCAGGATCAGGTAATTATGGTAAATTCCATCGATGAAGTTTAATTTGATCATCATTTGATGTCTGTAATAGTTTCATCACTTTTTAAGTATCTCTAAATAGTCTTTAATAGAGTGTAAATTAATAAAATTGCAACTACACTTTAATGGATTCAAACTTATGGGTTACAATTTCTTTATAACCGCCCAATCCCCCTCTTCAACACTCTTCAATACATCCAAACCCTCAATTACCAGTCCAATATGATTAACATCAGAAGCAGGCTGAGAATCTCCGAAAAAAATACAGAATGCTTTTCCAGGTGGCCAGTAGGATATGTCCCCCTTTTCTGAGGATGGTGAGGGGTTTTCATAATCTGCTTCCAAGGGTATAGGAAAATAGATTTCATCCTGCCAAAGCTGGATTTCTCCTTCCATGGGCAAGTTTTCATAGAATAAATCTGCAGTTTTAGGGTTCCGGTCATCTAGAACTCCTCTTAGTTTCCCTTTTTCTAATATTTCAATCTCTATCTCTAATTTCATCGCCATTAATCTATTCCCCCTTCTTTTAATCCATTTGCTTTGAATCTATTCTGTCTGGTTTAGAAGATCCTCCATTATCTGCACCCCAGTGGAGGTGCCAATTTTACTGGCCCCTGCATCAATCATGGCCATGGCAGTTTTCAGGTCCCTTATTCCACCTGCTGCTTTCACTCCCATTTCCATACCCACAGTATCCCGCATAAGCTGAACATCCTCTACTGTAGCCCCAGTAACTCCAAATCCTGTGGATGTTTTCACGTAATGGGCTCCTGCTTCACGGGCCAGCTGGCAGGCGGTTATCTTCTCATCATGTGTTAATAGGGCGGTTTCCAGTATGACCTTCACCACACATCCCCGTGCTGCACCCACCACCCCAGCGATATCGGCCTGTACCAGAGAGTGGTGTCCGGATTTCATGGCTCCTACGTTCATAACCATATCCAGCTCTGATGCACCGTTGGCTACAGCCTCTTCCGCTTCAAAGGCTTTGGCTTGTGGTGTTTGCACTCCGAAAGGGAATCCTATAACCACACAGACTTGGGTGTTGGAGTTTTCCAGCAGTTCACTTGCCAGTGAAGCCTGGGTTGGTGTTACACAGACACAGCTAAAGTCATAGTAATCTGCCTCCTGGCAGAGAACCTCTATATCTTTATCTGTAGCATCCCTCTGTACATTGGTATGGTCAATCATTCCTGCCAGTTCCTCTATGGATATCATACAATCAATCCCTCCGTTTATGGTATTTTAAGTATCTAGCTACATTCAAGTACTATTTAGTATTTTGATGTTAAGATGTATTTTTTTACATATTGAATCATTTTAACTCGCATAGGCATAAATAAATATTTAAACTAATTTTTTAGCCATATAAGGTCCTTTTCTTTCATATCCAAACTTACGGTAATAGTTACGAACTCCTATACCACTGGTGATGAGTATTTCTTTTTTATCATACTCCTCGGCACTGATAAGTTCTGCTTTTTTGATCAGTTCTTCACCGTAGCCTTTGTGCTGCCATAATTCCTCGGATCTTTCCCCCAGGGGCATCATGGGTCCGTAAACATGCAATTCTCTGATTAATGCAGTGTTTTCAGTCACTTCAGGTCGGTGTGCATGTTCAGACGGCATGCGTAGCCTTAAAAATCCAAGGAGGACATCTGATTTTGTATCTTCCATGGAAAGGAATATCTCATCCCCTTTACTGGCTAAATAATCCTCTCTCATGAGTTTAACATTCTCTTCATGGGTATGTGTTCCCTTTGCAGCCTGATGTCCTACTTCTCGGCAACGGATGCACTGGCACTGAATTTCTTCTTCTTTAAGTTGTTTATATACCAGTTCACCCAGATTAGACTTTAAAACTCCTGCTTCTATGAGTTGAGAGGGAATATCTCTCTGAATGCGCATGGTACGCACCCATTTAGGCAGAATCTTTTTCACTTCGACTATGAGTTCAACTGCCTCTTCTGTGGAATAAGGATGGTATTTTCCTTTCTTCCATAATTCGTAGAGTTGGGATCCTTTAGTCACCAGGCAGGGATAGATCTTCAACATGTCTGGTCTGAAATTTTCCTCAGAAAAGAGTCTCCTAAACATCCTCAGGTCCCTTTCAGGGTCAGAGAAAAGACCCGGCATGAGATGCATAGCCACTTTAATCCCGGAATCCTTTAAAATGCGGGTTGCGTCTATAACATCCTGCACACGGTGGCCTCGTTCTACACGGTGATAAATGTAGTTGTAGATTGTCTGCACACCCAACTCCACACGGGTAACGCCCATGTTAAGCATGCGATTTACATCCTCTTTTTTAGAGTAATCAGGCCTTGTTTCAAAAGTCATTCCCACACAACGGATACTGGAGGTTTCATTGGCTTTTTGAACATCCTCCAAGTACCGGAATCCATAAAGCGCATTTTTGTCTTTAGATATATTTGGAATTAGTTCCCCTGCATGGGAAATTTTATTTCCATCACCAGAATTCATCCCATTATCTGATATTTGTTTTTCATCACATGAGAACATTCCATTGTCTGGTATTTGTTTTTCATCACCTGCGAACATTCCATTGTCTGATATCTCTTTTCTATCATCTGAAACCATGGCTGATTGTTTTAATCCAAAATCAGTCATTGCCTGAAGGCACTGGGTGATGAACCACTCCTGGAAGCACAAATACCTGGAGGGGAAAGTACCTCCCATTATTATGAGCTCAACTTTATCCAGTGGGTGGCCAATGCTCTCTAACTGTTGCAGCCGATTATAAACTTGTCTGTAAGGATTAAAATCATACATTCTTGCTCTCAGTGCTGCTGGTTCTTCTCCCGTATAACTGGGGGGTGCTAGTGTACTTTCAGGACAGTAAAGGCACCTACCATGGGGGCATTTATGAGGAGGGCACATCACAGCCACCACTGCCACGCCGGAAATGGTTCTGGTTGGTTTTTTCTTCAAAATCGGAATAATATGTTCTTTTTCATCCGCCCTGGCTTGTTGGAGAATTTCTGAATTTTTGGGAAACTTTTTAAGTCCATAGTCACGGCAAACCTTGAATTTAGCCTTTTCCAAGTCCTTCCGGTTTTTAATTTTACCATTTAATATATCTTTAATTATGGATCTAGCAGCATCTTCCATTTGTTCTTCTCCAAAAACAGTTAATCAACCATTTAAGTTAATAAAAATTCATATTTCACTCTTTAAGGTTTTCTTTTAAAATTCTTTTTTTCAAGTTTCTTCACTTTAAAATTAGATTCGCTTGAAAATATATGTGTTAATTATTTAGTTTTTCCTTTAAGTACTTCCATAGTTCTCATAATATCAGTTCATCATATTATTAGACTATAAAAGAGATAGTATTGCCATGGGAATGTCAAACATCCTGGAGATCTTAAAGGAGTATGTCATATTTTGACACAGATTAGGTTAATTAATTATTAATTGCTTTTAAGGGTATTAAATGACAGGGGATAGTTCGATACAGCCACATAATATGATAGGTTACAATTTAAGAATTAATTTGCTGTATTAAATCATATCTTTAAATTTAGTGGATATGAAGGCTTTTTAAATGGAAAAAAATTATATACACTAAAAAACAGAGAATAGAATGGTGTTTAAATGAAAGTGAGCGACTTTTTCGGGCGAAGAGTTTTGGATAAAAAAGCGAATGAAATAGGTAAAGTTGTGGATATGGTCATAAAACCAAAAGAGGGTGTTATATTAACTATGATCATATCAACCAGTGATTTTGGCCTTACCAGAAAAGATCTGGAGATTGAAACTGCAGATATTGAAGAAGTGGGGGATTATATTTTATTAAATGTTGATAAGGAAGAATTAGAGGTTCGGACGAAGCCTGATGAGGTAAAAGAGAAAAGACGGTTGGATATAAAAAAATAATAGAATAAGAAAAGAATAAATGGGGGTGAAAAAATTGGAAACAGTAATTTCGAAAGGTAAAGAGATTTCTATAGGTGCTCATGTAAGATACAGTGGTACTGGCAGTGCAGGTGAAGTTTTAGATATTCGCAGTGATGAGGAGGGGGTTTGGGCTAAGGTCGACACCACCCAATTATGGTACAACAGCCGATACCTGGAGCTTATGGATGAAGATGAATACCGGAAACTCGAATCCAGAAACTCTCTCAAGAAAGCCAGAAAACTCAATGAAGAAGAAGATGAGAAAGAAGTCACCAGGAAAAAAGTTGAACGTATCAAACAGAACTTAGAAGATGTTGATATGAGTGGTGAACTTTGTGATGGAGGAGGTTGAATATATAAACTCCTCTAATTTCCTTATTTCTCATTCTTATTTTCATTAATCCGTTTTTTTTAATAATTCACTATTTTTCATAATTCAAAACTAAATGCATATTTGCACGAATTATGAAGTTTTAAATCTCTCTGTTATTTATTTCCTTTCTAATTTTTTATATTACTGATACATTCTTTTAATGATAGTTTCACTGCTGATTTGTCAACATTAAGCTCTTCCAATGCATTGACACTGTTAGTTCCCTGACTGGGCTTGTGCACAGGATCGCAAATGGTCTGGTTGTTGGCAGGCAAATGCACTGGGTCGCAGATAATTGGTTCAGAAACCATTTTATAAATGAAATAAACAGCAAAAAGTGTGACCAATCCGGATATAATAGCGATTGTAATCTTTATTTTTTCGTTCTGGATGAAATAGTCAATGAAACATGCAATAAAATAACTGAGTATAAGGCCTAAAACAAGAGGAATTGAAATGCTGAAAATAAACCGCAGAGGATTTGCTGAAAAGAAATAGGATGAAAAATATTTGAAGATGTGAAAAAGATTGCTGCTTTCAAGAATTATAATAATTAAAGCGCTAAATGGGATTATAAATAGGAGAAACAAAATTATTTTAAATTTATTTGGATAAAATATTAATCGCATATCTACCATAACATTATTTTATCTATTTTAATATTTAATTTTTAAAGTGAGATAATAGGTGCTGATTCAAAAATTAAATAGAATTAATTAAAATTCTAAAACTTCCTTAAAACATGTTTAAATTCTTAAAAGTCTCCCCAGAGTATCTGAATTTTGAAGATAATCCCCCACACCTTTTTTAATAAATTTTTTCTCCATCATTTGAAATCTCCACATCTTCCCTGCCAGCCTATCTGCTTTTTTGGCATGATCTCTGTAAAAAAGGGTCATATCATGAGCTAAAGTGTTTATTCTATTTTCAATGTTGGATTCAGCCACTAAACCGTAAATCTGGAGCAATGAATTTAATGTGAATGTATTACAAGTTTTAATAAGACTAATAGTTTCCTTTTTCAGTTTTTTAGTTTTTTTCCCAGGATAAAAACGCTGTATTAAATTCGCACGATAAGAAAGGGCAATGAGTTGGTGTGATAGTTCGCTGTAGGGTGAATCTTCCCGGTAAAATGTTAGGGTGGTCATGCGGAACATTTTCTCCACAGCATCATCTTCTATCTGATAATCCCATTTAGGCCAATTACCTCTTAAAAGCCCTCTATTTTTCACCATTTTTTCCAGGGGTGAGCCAGCCACTATTTCTGCTCTTCCAAAATCAAAGGCCTTATCTATATTTTTATTCATGAAGTAAAGGTTCTGGTTAATTTCATTTAAATTTGCACGGGGATGGAACATCAGCAAATTAAAGGTTACTGCCATATCAAAATCTTCCAAAAGTTCCAGGGAAGTGTTGACTTCTTCAATTGTTGAACCGCGGGCTAAAGCTTTCAAACCACTGGCACTGGCATTTTCAACCCCTAAAAAAACTCCAACACAACCCATCTCCTCCATGATTGTGAGGATCTCTCTGTTAACACCATCAGGTCGTGTTTTTATTAGCATGGCTATTTCGTCTAGTTCCACTCCATGTTTCACCAGGGATTTTTTGAGGGATTTCAAGCGTTTTAAAGAGTCTTTTTTCCTCGGTAAAAGGAAATTATCATCGTGGAACTGGAATAATTTCACCTTCTTTTTATGGTAGAGTCCTGCCATTTCCCTGGCCACATTTTCTGGAGTTCTCAGTGCGAAGGGTAATCCATTTTTCATCTTATGGAAGGCACCAATGCAGCAGTATATGCAATGGGAATGAAAACATCCCCTGCTACTTACCAGAGTACCAAAACGTTCACCTAAACGGATATGGGGTTTTTCATCCCGCAATGGAAAAGATAACTGGTCTAGGTTCTGGAACTCATTTATTATGGGGTTTTCTATTAAAAAGATATCTTTTTCAGAATTATTGCTCTTTGAAGATGTATAAACTAAATTTGGCACATCCTGTAAACTTTCATTGCGGATTAAAGCATTAATCAGTTTTAAGATGGGAGTTTCTCCTTCAAAACGGATGACTGAGCTGATGTTTTCATCTTCCAGAATTTTTGCGTATTCAAATGTTGGAAAGTGTCCTCCCACAGTTACGTGCACTGAGGGTTTTTTTTCTTTAATTTTCTCAATTAAATCCAGGAACATGGTAGCTTTGGACTGAAATGCCATGGAAACAGCCACCAAGTTAGGTTTGAAGGATTTCAATTGCTTTAAAACATTCGGAAAATCTTTATAATCTGAGCAGGGAACGATTTTCACGGAATGTCCTTTACTTTGAAGTTCTGCTCCAAGATATCTGATGGCCAAGTTTTCTTCATTTTCTGATCCTATCAGCAGAACTTTTCCATATTTTTTCATGTTTAACCAGAAAAATGTGGGTGAAATTTATTCAGATACATATTCAGATAAATTTTAAAATCAATATTTACTTATTGTAATCTATATGTAATTGTATTATCTAATAATAATATCAATAGAAATATGTATTTATAACATTAATGGGGGTTGAAAGATGGTTGAAAATAATCAAGAACAATACTGGATGCTGGGATTTTTAGGATTTCTAGGATTTTTGGGACTAAATGGGTTCACCTCCCATGATCCCTGGCAGTTTTTCCTATTCTGTCAGTTTGGACTTTTTGGCTTTTTCAACTTCAAATACCAGAACAAAGCTATAATGGCAATTGCACTTCTAGGTGTTGCACTGGGACTAATACTGGGAATATTAGGTATTTTAGGGATTATTAAGGTTTAATCTGCTTTTATATTTTTTTTACAAGTTGGTTAAAGGTAAATTTAAATACTATTTTTTGCAAAGTTTTTGCAAAGGCATAATACATACCGACGGTCGGTTTTTAATATGTATTGTTGTTTTCTATCTAAATATGATGGATGATCAAAGTCTTTGGAGGTAAGTTATGGCTCTGAGAAAATCAAGAGAAGAAAGAATAGATGAAATAACTCAAGCGGCTATTGAGGTATTCCTGGAAAAAGGATTTGAAAATACTACAATGGAGGCCATAGCCCAGAAAGCAGGAGTTAGCAAAGGAGGCCTTTACCACCATTTCAAGAGCAAGGATATGATCATGATCATGGCCAATGAGAAAATCAGTTCAAAAGTTCAGGAATTTATGGAAAACTCTATGAAATTTACATCAGCCAGTGAGGGAATACTGTATTACATTGAAAATTATATCCGTTACTGGCTGGAACATCCCAAAGAAACTGCTTTTTTATTCATGTCTATAGCAAAAATAATGGAGAATCCCGAGCTATTAAAATATTACAAGCAGTACACTGCAGATTACCTGGAATTTTTTCAAGGTGCATTTACTAAGGGGATTCAGAGGGGAGAATTCAAGCCTCACAATGTTAGTGTAAGCGCCCTAACTTTAATGTCCGCTCTGGATGGAGTTTTGGGTTATATGATATTTGATGATAAACTAAAATTGGAAGAAATTCTAGAGTGTTTTGAGGAGAAATTCATCAAATCCATTGAAAGATAGATATTCTGGCCAAGTAATTGTAATTATTTATTTAAACTTATTTATCTAAACTTAAAAATTAATTTAAACATAAAATTTAGTCTAAAATCTCTTAAAAATTTAGGGGAGGATGGTAAATATGGTAAATGATATAATTGATTTTTATTATTTCTCAGGAACTGGAAACACCTTACTGGTGGTTAAGAAAATGCAGGAAACATTCCAGGAGAAGGGGATCACTGTAAATCTGTATAAAATTGAAGAATCTAACCCTGCTGATCTTAATTTAAACCATACAATAGGTCTGGGATTTCCCATAGCCGAGCTTTCTACCTATCACTTTGTATGGAAGTTCATCAGAGCACTGCCAGATACTAACTTATCCACAGAGATATTCATGGTGGACACCCTTGCCGGATTTTCAGGGGGAATTGTAGGGCCGGTACGTGCAATAGTGCAAAATAAGGGGTACAACCCTTTAGGTGCAAAGGAAATAGTAATGCCTCCTAACATATTTTACATTCAGGATGAGAAAACCTGCCAGGATAAAATTCAAAAAGGACTTCATGAAGCTGGAGAATACGCCCTGGAAATCTTAAATGGAAAATCAGAATGGGGAAGGGTGCCAGTGATTTCTGATGCAGTTTACTATGCTTCACTTGCCGGTTTGAAACTAACCCAGTCCAATCTCAATCAGAAACTCCTGCACTTGGAGACCCGGAATAAAGAATGCCGTAAATGTGGAATATGTGTCAAACTCTGCCCGGTGGATAACATTAAAATGAATGAAGGAGAATATCCTCAGCATGGTTTTAACTGTGCGTACTGTTTAAGATGCACATCCCTGTGTCCGAGGAGTGCCATTAGCTGTCCCCTCAATTACCAGGGTAAAACATATCGGGCAGTTAAAGCAAAAGAATTTTTAATTTAAAACATGTTTAAGTTTAACATATTGATTTTAAAAAAATGATTTAGGAGTTTGAAAATGAGTCTGGATTTCAATAAGGTGGATAATGGAAAAATTATTCATTTAATAAATGAAGTTAATGTAAAGGATTTAACTTGGAATGAAGCTTCTTTTGATGGTATTTTCCTAAAACATCTGGTAAAGGGGGATTTAACCGATAAAAAATTAAGTTTCATCTGGTTAAAATTAAAGCAGGATTTCAAATTGGTGAACATATCCATGAAGGAAAATTAGAGCTACATGAAGTTTTAGAGGGTCAAGGTAAAGCACTCCTTAAGGGAAAGGAGATTAAATACGAACCAGGGGTTTCTGTAGTTATACCTCCAGATATTAAGCACAGTGTGGCGGCTGGTAATGAAGATCTTTACCTGTTGGCAAAATTCACTCCAGCTCTTTTATAATTATCTCTTTTATAATCATTAATACCAGATTTTAGGAAAGAATGCCATAGGAAAATGTCAAAAGAAGGGAATTAATTGTCAGAATATGATTCAGATGAAATTAAATCTATATTATAGAAAGGTTAGTGAATGTAGATTTAGTCCACAGGAAAAGCACAATGAACTTATCAAGTATAATGCATTTGAGGCAATAATGAAAATCTACCTTGATTCTGATGGTGAAAAAAAATTGGAGAATTAGTTGAACTCATCTTGAAAGTAGAAGTCCCAAGACACGGAACATGGGCCAATGTTTTTTTGGACAGTTGGTAAACCATAAATTAATATACTAGGAAGCCCCAGATTAGATAAGGGGTATTATGGTTAAGAATATACCATCTGTCAGATTCCCACAGCGGAAAAATCAATTTAAAAAAATGATGGATAAGGTGAGATCCCGCGTTGTACCCAGTAAAAAGTCGGAGCAAATTCTCTGGCTGAAACATTCTGCACAAAGCACTAGAACAGCCAAATGGATTTTCAAAGACCCCAGACGATGGGAACGTTTCCTGGAAGAATACCATGAAGAATTTAACAAAAAAATCAAACTCATGGATGAGATCAGGGATAAAAAGATAGAATATGAAAAAAATTATTGGGTCAATTAGCGGCAAAAGATCCTTTTCCTTATTACATACTATAATCTTTGAAGAATGTATCTTTGAAGATTTCAATACCATTTCTAGAATATTTGCGATATTTACCGTTTTTTGAAATTTTATTGGACTATCCAAACTAATTATTGGAATATCATAACTAGAATGGATTATTCGATGTTTTTTGGGATTTATTTTTATTTGGATTTATAAACCATTGAGTTGATTACTCTGTAAATTATACATTTCCTTATTTTTAATAAAAAAATATTAAATAGTAATACTTATTATTTGGTGTGTATCAAAGTGAGTTAATTAAAAGAAAAATTTCTCTTTTTTTTAATCCACTTAAATCTAATTTGTGTTCGTTTCTTTTTGTGGATTTAAAAAAATTTGAAAAACCTTTTTTATCATGTATATAGATACAATTCATTACAATTAAATTCTTTACTGATATGCGATTTTTCTTTAATTATATCTCTATTGATGTCTATTGCATCTCAATTGTTTTCCTCCAGAGGGTGATTTTGATTGAATTAGATAAAAGATAAAAGATTTTTAAACCCATTTGGATAATTATAGTGATGAAGTTCAACTTTTCAGACATCAGTGTAAGGGTTATCAGGTCCACATTTAACACTCGATTTGTTCTGGCCAGCCTATGCAAAAAATTACCTCCTCTGGCCTGGTTTGTGGGTAAATTGTTCTTTGATGGGGATGATATACAGGTACTTCCCCGCGATGATGCCATCAGAGTTAGCGAGGGAAGATATGTCAGAGAACTTGAATTAAATGCAAATGTTCCCATTTCCAATGAAAATACAGTACTTCCCAGTCAAGTTTTAGAGGAGATGATTAAAAGGTCAAGGTACCATTTCATTATGGACAATTGCATATGCAGAACTTCAAATGATTGCAAGAATTTCCCCCAGGATATGGGTTGTCTCTTTCTAGGTAGGGGATCACAGAAAATATCCACCAAACTGGGAAAATCAGTATCAGCAAAACAAGCCCTGGAACATGTTAATAAATGCCAGAAGGAAGGGTTGGTTCCCATTATTGGTAGAAATAAGATTGATAGTGTATGGTTAAATACCGGGCCTAAAGAAGAGCTTTTATCAATCTGTCACTGTTGTCAGTGCTGCTGTTTATGGAAAATGACTCCAAACCTCCCTGAGGATCTCTCAAAGAGTTTTACAACCATGGAAGGTGTTGAAATAAGATTCAATGAGGATAAATGCACTGGTTGCGGTCTATGTGTGCAAGAAGTGTGTTTTGTGGATGCAATAGCTCTGGTTGATGGTAAAGCCAGCAGAGATTCCCAGAAATGTAGAATATGTGGTAGATGTGTGGAAATATGTCCAAAAAATGCTGTTAGCATTATAATGAATGTAAACTCTTTAAAACGTGCTTTGAAGAGAATTGAACCCCTGGTGGATGTTGAATCCTCCTGAAGAATTAAAATAAATTTAATTTTTAGTACATCTGTCTCCTAATGAAAATAAATATAATATTATCTACTAATTTCCTGTGTGCTGGGTTTTAGCCCATCTTCTTTCTTTACGGGTTATCATGTGAATGAATGCAGCAAAGAATAGTGGAATAAGGTACAGGCAGTAAGCCCAGTATTCAACAGCACGAACTATTGACCTTAAAATGCCGATTTTATCCCGTCGTATTCCAAGCAGAACCCCTGGGAAGAAGGCTACTGTAGAAATCAATCCAATAATCACCGGAGCTTCCATGGCAAACCTGTAAATGTTTCCCAGATTCAATATCAACACCACATATCCCAGCATTACAAAGGCAGTAAATAGAAGGAAAACCAGGTACTGAATGGAGTCAATCTTTTTATAAAGAGGTATTTTTGAATCAATTATGGGTGCAAGATAGACAAAAAGGGTTTCCAGGTTTCCAGTTGCCCATCGCACTCTCTGTCTGAAGAAAGGTTTCCAGTACGGAACTGCTTCCTGCCATACCACAGCTTCAGGACAGTAACGTATTTTCTTACCTTCCAGGATCAGTTTAATACTCATATTCAGGTCTTCGGTAACTGCAAATCCATCCCATCCTTCAATATTTTCCACAAACTTTTTCCGGGTTAACTGACCATTACCTCCTAAGAATCCGGATTTACCCATAATATCCCGTGCTCTAAGGATTACATTTCCAAAAATAGAGAATTCAACTTCTTGCATCATGGTCAGAAGGTTCCGTTCTGCATTGTACATGCGCACCCTGGCCTGCACTCCAGCCACATCATCCTCATCAAGATAAGGAACAATTTTATTGAGAAAATCTGGTTTTATACGGGCATCTGCATCAAAAACAGCTATCACTTCCCCCTCACAAATTCGCATACCATCATTTAAGACATACCCTTTACCTCTACCTGCCCGGGGTGGCTTACGGGTCACAATCCTCAAAAAACTAAACTTCTCTTTCAATTCCCTGAGAACCTGTCCTGTCCTATCAGTAGAACCATCGTTAATTACAATTATCTCATAGTTGCGCTGGTTATTTTTATAATAATCAATTTCTGCCAGGGAGCTGATACAGCGCTCAATAGTGAATTCTTCATTGTGTGCGGGGATAAGTATGCTTATAAAAGGCTGCTCCTCACTTCCAGGTGGGGATTGTTTTTTCAGGCTTACTGTGACTATGAACAGGTTGTAAATAGCCGGAATAAACAGGAGATACATCAGCCAGGTCATGCTTTTGGTGGCTACTCCGTATGTAACCATTGAAGCAATGATGGCTGAAATGAAGAACACTGCAGTTTTTTCTATTTTCAGTTCTTCGTCTTTGACTGTTATTTTATGATCCATTTGTTCTATTTTGTCTTTTTCAGTTTTATGCTGCTGCAGAGCAGTTTCAAGAGTGCTGTATAGTTCATCTATCTGGTATGGTTTGGGAAGATAACCATATGGAAAAGTTTTCTTAGCTCTTCTCACAGTTTCCTCATCAGTATAGGCGCTCAGATATACAACAGGAATATCCAAATCATGAATTTTTTCTGCAACTTCAATCCCATCCAGGTCACCAGTTAAAACAATATCCATCAGCACCAGATCTGGACGGAACAATTCTGCCTTTTCTATGGCCTCATGGCCGGTGGTCACTGTATCCACCACAAGGTAACCCTTTTTATCCAGTTCTCTGGCCAGATCCATGGCAGTTATGATCTCATCTTCCACAATAAGTATTCTGGGGCGTTCCTCCCATGATTCCTCTTCTTCTGAAGTGTTTAATGGTACTTTTTTTCCTAATCCTTCATGAATTATAGTTTCTAGCCTGTTACGGTATTCTCTATGCTTTTCCAGAGCTGTTTCCAGAGTTAACTGAAGTTCCTTATCAGGGTAAGGTTTAATAATGTAACCGTAAGGAGATGCAGATTGGGCTCTTTGAAGTGTATCATTATCAGAATAAGCAGTTAGAAAAACTACAGGGATTTCCAGGGAGCTTATCTTCTCTGCAGCTTTTATTCCATCTATATCGCCCTGGAGAACAATATCCATAAGAACAACATCTGGTCTTAGTTCTGCCACGGTATTGATGGCTTCTTCTCCACTGTGGACTATGGCTGGCACGGTGAAACCAGCCCTAAGTAATTTATCCTTGAGGTCGATGGCGGTAATCATTTCATCTTCAACAATGACCACTGATGGGGGTTTTTTCATAACTTCTCCCTTTATATGTTTAATAATTGTATTTTGTTTGGAATTTTGTCTGAATAATATCTTTCACACTTTGAGCTCTTGATTTTTCATAAAAGCCAACTTTTTTACCTTTCCAAAAGAAAAAAAGATTTATTGCATAAAATATAGGCAGCATTCGCACGCTTCCTATTTGCCAGATGTTGCCAGATGTGAATGAATCTGCTTTATGATAAATTTTTTATTGAGGTTATTTAGGTGATTATTTCGTTTTTTATCTTTTTAATAGATTCATTGAATTCCTAAACATTGGGGTCCTGAACTGAAACACAGAACCTGCAAAGTGCACTGGGGGTATCTTTTTGTTTATCCTTAACTGGGCATAAATAATTACCATCAACCAGTTTAAGGGTGAAACCACCGGGAAATCGTGTTCCCACGGGGTGTATGGGTTCTTCTTTTACAAAAGTGGTATAAGTAGAAACAATTTTGGCTATATGGTGGAAACAGGCCTCATCATCACTACTGGAATTTTTTGACATTTTTTTCTGAACTTCTAGAAATTCTTTAAGCTTATGGGTTTTCACTTGACCTTTATATTCAGTTTTATCATCTTTTATATCCTTGATGCGACTGAAAAATGCTTTGGTGAAGCGGGCAATGTAGTCGTCTCTTTCCCCGAGGGGCATGAATTTGGCATCCTCTCTAAGGAAATTAGATGCCTTCATAATATTCTGGATGTGAATAGATCTGGCTTCTGTTTTCAAGACATTCAATAAATCTTTTTTACTTATTCCCTGCTTAAAATCCAAATCATCAAGTTTTACTTTCATCAGATCCCTTCATCAGTTTGTTTTTCTTTATTTAAACATCAATTGGCCTGAACTATGGTCCACTTGATGTTCAATTACTTTAAGTCCAATTATCTAAATTTAAGAATCATTATCAATATGGCTAAAATGGCCATGAAGTGCTTGTATAAATTGGAGGTTCGCGTAAACTTTTTTCATAAGTTTATTTAAGTGTTTATTGTATTATTCGAGTTACATATCGGGTTCCTGCTTAGCAATACAGAAACCACAAACAGCAAGAGGATTATTTTTATTATTTTCTTTAACCGGGCAGTAATAAATCCCTTTCTCTTCACGGACCTTTAAACCTCCTGGAAATAGTGTGCCTACTGGGTGCACTGGTTCTTCCCTTACAAAAGTTGTGTAAAGGGACATTATCATGAAAGGTTTGAAAGAAGGATGATCATCTCCCAATTCTTCTACCATTAATTTTTCCTGTTTATTTAAAAGATCAATAGCCTCTTTAAATTTCTTACCATCTACCATGCCTTCATAATGAGTTTTATCATCTTTAACATCTCTGTAGCTCATTAAATAGCCTTCTATGTATAATTTGATATATATCTCCTGGTATTTGGGATGAACATGTTGCATACTCTTCCTAAGAAAGGTGCAAGTTTTCATGAAATCGTGAATATGAAGTTTCTTTGCTTCGCCTTTGAGAGCCTGCAGTAAATCATTTCTATCTATTTCAAATCCCAAATTAAGGTCTTTAATCATCATTTGAATGTCTCACTTTTTTAAATTAGTTTTGAGCTAGATTTTAAGAGACTATTTTAGTTATTTAGCAAATTTATATATTTGATAAGGTTAATTTTTCAAAAGAAGTGTTAAAATGTGGAGATAGGTGTGAAGTGGCAATTTTTAATGATTAGGAATTGAATATTAATTCTGATGATTGATGGTAGGAACTTATTTAGAACTGTTAGTTACTCCTGTTATGATATTTTTTAAGAATATTTTCAGCTGTTTTGGGGCCAATACCTTCAATCCGCAGGAGCTCTTCCCTTGAAACATATCGAAGATCAGTTCCAAAAGCATCAACCAGTGCCCGGGCACGTCTCCGCCCCAAACGTTTAATTCCCACAACCAAGGGTATGAGTTCTTCTCTCACACCGTAGTATAGGCGGGCACTTAAGGTTTCCATAGCATCAAGGCCATTGTAGATTCCCAGAACCTGACAGATCTCCCGATGGAATTTCACCAGTTGCGATGCCTCATAGGCAGCTCTGCGGGTGGATGCAGCGTAAACATTAAACGCATTTTCTATTTCGTATTCACTCCGTTCATCCATCCACTCCATAAGAGTAGCAGCAGTGGCTTCTTCATTACCCACATCCACCACAAATAAACCAGCCTGATTCAAACGGTCACGCACCGGATCTCTGCTCTTCCGGCCTTTGAAAGAGATGGGTATAAGGTCTGGTGTACGACATATCTCATAAATCAAGCGAGATGCATCGAATTCTCCACTCGAACGGGCAAATTCCTTAAGACGAACCGCAGTCTGCACTGCATAGTTGCTCCCTGCAATTAACATGCCCAGTGCAGTGGCACGAAGACCATCGGGAACTGCCTGGATCATACCGTGTTCCATCAAAAAATCTAGTGCTTCTTTAATCTGATATTCCAGAGTATCTGAGGCAAACAGGGATGAATATTCAGAATTAGTCATCTGAAAACCTGAAAAGGTATCTTTGAAAAATTCCAGGAGTTTTTCTGGGTTTTTAGCCATTCCTGCTGCAACTTGAGATATGATCTGCCGGTAGACCGCGTCACGATTTTCTAATAAGCGGGAGTTGGTTGTTTCAATCTCCCCGTAGATATATTGATACTGTAATTGTTCAGCTTCAGGTAGAGTTTTACCTATAAGATAGGAGTAACCCTTCTTATCAAATCCGGGACGCCCAGCACGACCTGACATCTGCAGGTAATCAAATACTGGTATGGGTTGGGGGCCCTGGCTGGTCCAGCGAGTGTAATCTCTGATAATCACATTCTTGGAGGGTAGGTTAACTCCATACATCAGGCTGGGGGTGGCAGTAATCATTAGCAGGTTACCTTCACGGAATTCTTCTTCAATAATTTCTTTCTGCCGGTCGAACAACCCGGCATGGTGGAAGGCCATGCCATTTTCAGCACATTCTGCCAGTTTTAAGCACACTTCAGTGGGTAGGGATCCTCTCCTCCTAGGGACATCCAGAATCTTCTCTGCTACCTTTTTAAAGTCCTTCTTTTTTTCCTGAGGCAAATTCCTTTTTATTTTACCTGCCAGATAGTTGGCCAGAGATTCAGTGAAACGACGGGTGGAAACAAAAACCAGCGCCTGGCTGGATTCATCCATGGAATCCTTTAAGATCTGCAGAATAACATCATTCTTGTTTTTGGTACCGTACTCTTCAGCATTGAGTACTTCTTTAAAGAGAGGCACCGGACGGTAGTCATGTTCCACCACCCGTGCACCCAGCCAGGTGGAAAGTTCCTCCATATTCTGTAGTGTGGCGGATAATGCAATGATCCTTATGCCTTCGTTTAACATACGGGAACGAGTGATGGCACATTCAATGGTGGGACCCCGACTGTACTCCCCGATCATGTGAAATTCATCCACAATTACCAAGTCAATATCAGAAAGTGTGTTCCAGCTGAAACGAGTCAAAGCATCGTAGGATTCAAAGACCATCACTGCCAGGTCAGATGAAGAGGGATGTTTACCCACCTTTATCCCGTGATCTTCAAATTTTTTAAATTCCTTAATTTTTTCATTCTGGATGGATAAAAGTGGGACTGCATAAACCACTTTACCTCCATCTAGGATGGTGCGTAAGGCAGCCAGAACTCCCAGCAGTGTTTTTCCACTGGCGGTGGGAATGGCGATGATGTAGTTTTCAGATTCATCCAGTAACCCCGCATCTAAAACAGCAACTTGGGCAGGGTTTAGCTCATGGATCTGGGGATAGGAATCTTTTATTATTTTTTTTATCTCAGGATCCATGGATTCAAGATTCATTTGTTGGATCACCTTGGTTCAGTATTTAACAATTCAAAATTTGTAATTCTGACATTCGATATGTTATTTTAGCATATTTCCTGTTTTTCCTTTCTAATAACTTCAATATCAGATATGCGAGTGGTGGGATACTGTCCGTTTTCATCTTTTTCAGCACTTTTAACCATATCCCAGATGGTAAGTAAAGCCACACTTACTCCGGTAATTGCTTCCATTTCCACCCCTGTTTTTCCAGTGCTCTTTACTTCAACTGTGACCTTAATATGCTCTGGTTCCACTTCAAATTCTACTTCCACCCCACTGATGGGTAGGGGATGACATAAGGGAATTAAATTAGCAGTTGATTTAACGGCCTGAATAGCTGCGATCTGAGCAGTGGTAATTACATTTCCCTTTTTAACTTCCCCCTCTTTAATAACTCTAATAGTATCTGAATTTAATTCTATTTTACCTGATGCCAGAGCCGTTCGCCTGATAATAGGTTTATCACCCACTTCTACCATGTGCACCCCACTTTTAGTAAGATGTGTGAGTTTTTTTCCATTCATTGCACTTCTTCCTGTTATTGTTTGATTAAAGATGAATAAGTCATCCTCTTAAGATAAACCTGATGAAGTTGAAATTTCTTTAATATAATATTTAGCTTAAATATTATTAAATGGGGTATTAATTCTATGAATTTTCCTTTTGTATTGTTAATGCACTTAATTAATGCACTTAATGGATGATGGTTCTGTAGTAATTATATAAATTACATAAAAATTATAATACCTTCCTTAAACCTACCCAAATAAATAAATTTAACTGGAAGGCATGTTAAACGGAGATTTTAACTTTATGATTACTATTTAAGACAGTTCCATCCATTTTAAGAATCAATACTTCGGGATATATATTAAAACTTTCCTGGCAACGTTCCCTGATTGCCTGGGCTATGGAGTTGAAAACTGCCTCTGTCATATTCTCTTTTTCCAGAATCTCTATCATGTCCTCGGTAGTGTTGGAGTTATAGATCTTCTCCATTAACCTCTTTCCACCACCAACCAGCCCTGTGTGTGTGGCTATTATTTCCCTACGAGCATCAGCCAGTTTATGTTCAGTTTGAAAGATACCACCCGCAATTTTTACCAGTTTACCCGCATGACCTAAAATAATCAACTTAGATAAATCACACTTCTGAGCTTCTTTTAACATGTAACCCACTAAATTACCCATTTGAATGATCTGGTCGTCATTCACATCCAGCAAACTGCGGGCCATTTTTTCCCCAATATTTCCAGGTACGAAAACCACTTCATGGTACCCTTCGGCCACCGCCACATCCAGTTGACACTTTTTTGCCTTTTGAAAACTGTCGGTGTTCATAGAACGTGCAATACCAGTTGTTCCCAGTATGGATATCCCATCCACTATACCCAGACGTGGATTCATAGTTCTGTGAGCAATCTCACGACCACGAGGTATTGTAATTATAACCTCTGCACCTTTGCCAGGTGGAAGTGCATCTTCCAAGTTTGAACGGATCATATCCCTGGGAACCGGATTTATAGCCACCTCGCCCACTGGCAACTGTAATCCAGGTTTGGTAATCCTTCCCACACCTTCTCCACCCCTGATTATTATTCCGGGTTCTGGAAGAACATGTACTTCCGCCTGAACTTCCAGATTAATTGTCACGTCAGGGTCGTGATAGGGCATTTTAATCACTGATGCCTTGCCTGAGTTATCTGCCAACTTAATAGAGCTTTCAACTGAAATATCCAGGCATCCCAGGGGAGTTTTTATTTTCACGGAGGATACTTGCTTTTTTATTGATAAAAGAGCGGCTAAAGCTGCAGCAGTAGCAGCACTTCCAGTGGTGATTCCGAAATCATCACTTTCCTGGGAAAAAGAAACATTAGAGGGGGGTGAATTATTTTTTCCCTGGCCAGGGTTAGAATTTAAAATAACAGAATTCTGGTTTTTAGGACGGGAATTATGGTATTCCATGGTTTATTTTATTCTAAATCTTTTTAATTAAATCTTTTTATTTAACTTCTTCTTCAATGGCTCTCAGTAGTTCTTCTTTGCCTGGAGCACCTACAAATTTCACTACTCCGTTTAGAGCAATTGCTGGAACTGCCATTAGCCCGTATTCCATAGCTTTTTCCCGATCAACCATTATGTCAATTTTTTCAACTTCTAAAGCTCCGGGCATCTCTTTTTCAACTTCATTTACAACTTCTACAGCCATTGGACAGTATGGACAGGAAGGAGATGTAAAAACTTCTACTTTAACAACCATTGTTTCACCTCTGAGTTATGATCTTATCTATTTACTTTTCTTCTAGATTTAATTATTATATTAGATTCTAATTGTATTGAATTTTATTAATAAACCTAATTAAAACTTTAGATGAGCATCGCTTTTTTAAGAGTAATAATAAATTTAAAAAAA
Organism: Methanobacteriaceae archaeon; assembly: GCA_013403005.1. NCBI lineage: Archaea > Methanobacteriati > Methanobacteriota > Methanobacteria > Methanobacteriales > Methanobacteriaceae > Methanobacteriaceae archaeon. The sequence goes on from JACBOA010000007.1 coordinate 206,028, forward strand.
TAATTTAACATCTACAGAGATTTTATTGAGATTTATTTAACCAAAAATTATTTTTTTGGTTTATTGTCTTGAAACTCTTATATCTCTCAAAGAATAGAGGAGAAATTTATATCAAAGTTATCTACCAAAAATCCTATTGGATATTATTTGATGTACTAATCAATGATTATCTTTTACCTATTTTCTTCTAACTAGGTCTATTATTCCACCTGTGTCTATCGATGTATTTATTAGTGCTTTTCAATTAATGTATTATAAAATAGCACGAAAACACATAGAATCAAATCATTAGGTGATAATTTGAATGTAACTGTTAGATCTCCAGGGTCTGCCACAGTGATAAATGCCATCTCCACTGGTTGTGGTTCAGCCTTTGGCATAGGACTTCATGTAGATGTAGATGTGTGTTTAAGATCCTCAAAGAAAATATACAAGACACAGGAGGATGTTGACACCACCCTTATGGAGATCTGTGTGGGAAAAGTTCTTGATAAATTTGATCTTGACACTGGAATACAGGTTAAGACCAGCTCCACACTCCCTGTTGCTTCTGGACTATCCAGTAGCAGCGCCACCTCCAATGCAGTGACAATGGCCACTTATCATGCACTAATTAAAGAGGGTCTGGTGCCTGAAAATAGTTTGAATGATTACGATTTGCTCAACCTGGCAATAGATGCTTCTCTGGAGGCCGGGGTCACAATTACCGGTGCATATGATGATGCAACTGCCTCTTTTTTTGGGGGTCTGACCATTACTCACAATCCTCGCCGGGAGATCCTGCACCGTAGCCAGATGGAGGAGCAAAATATATTAATATATATGCCCAATAGAAAGTCACTTACTGCCCAATCTGATGTGGCCAGGATGAAACTTTTAGCTCCCTGGGTTAAAATTGCATTTCAGGAAGCACTGCGGGGTAACATTTACCAGGCCCTGACCCTTAATGGGATTTTATACAGTGCTGCACTCAAATTTAATGCAGAAATAGCCCTGGATGCCCTGGAATCAGGTGCATTAGCTGCCGGACTTTCCGGTACTGGGCCTTCATTTGTGGCTATTGTCCCAGATGAATCTCTGGATGAGGTGAAACAGACATGGAGTTCATACCCTGGCAGAGTCATATCAACTGTAGTAGATAACATGGGAACCAAGGTGGTTAACCATGAATAGGGCAGAAGCATTAAAAAAGCTCCAAAGCTCTCGAAAGAGGATAGATGAACTGGATGAGGAAATAATAAGACTCATCAAAGAACGAACATCCCTGGCAAGGGATATTGCCCAGGCTAAGATGGTTCTTAATATGGAAATTCATGACCCGGAAAGGGAAGAAGATATTCAACACAAGATTCGAGAAATTGCTAAGGAGCAGGAAATAAATAAAGATAGTCTCACCCAGATCATAATGATACTAGTGGATTTGAGCAAAAAAGAACAAGAAAAAATCTTAAGGAGGTAGCCTCATGGGAAACATTAGAACATCATTCGTTAAAAGAACAGCAAAAGAGCTGATTGAAACTTATCCAGGTAAATTCACCACAGATTTCGATGAAAATAAGAAGTTAGTGCAGGAATTCTCCACAGTAAGTACCAAACATCTGCGCAACAAAATCGCAGGTTACGTAACCCGATTGGTTAAAAATAACTACTTCTAAGGTTGGTTGCTATGGAAATTATAGTGGCCAAGTTTGGAGGAACATCCATCGGAGATGGGAAAAGGATCAAAAAAGCAGCCCGAGCAGTGGTTAAGGAGTACATGAAGGGCAAGAAGGTAGTAGTGGTGGTTTCAGCCATAAACAAGACCACTGATGACATACTGGAAATCGTGGACAAATCTATCGGAGAATCCATAACCGAGAAACAAATGGCTGACATACTCTCTATGGGAGAAATAACCAGTGTTCGCGTGTTCTCATCCACCATAGAATCTTTAGGTGTGAAATCTGAATATATAGATCCTCATATGGAAATTTGGCCAGTTATAACTGACAGCAACTATTTAAATGCTAAAATCGACTTTGCAGAGACAGAAATCAGATCCCGGGAAATATTAAAACTCCTGGATCAGGGAGTGATCCCTGTTATCTGTGGTTTCCTGGGAAAAGACTCCGAAGGCAATATAACCACCCTGGGAAGGGGTGGAAGTGATATTACAGCCTTCCTGATGGGCCACTGCCTCCAGGCAGAAGAGGTGATCATTGTCACCGATGTGGGGGGAGTGATGTCCACAGATCCCAATAAATTAGAATCTGCCAAGAAACTGGACAAAATCAGTGTAGAGGAAATGAGAGACCTGGCCACCCACGGAGCCCAGGTACTACACCCCCATGCACTGCGCTACAAGGACCCTAAAATAAATGCCAAGATTATAGGATTTGAACACGGAGACTTATCCGCACCAGGAACAGAGATTATGGGTCCCTCTAAGGATAAAATGTTACGTTCAACCACCCTGAATAATGAACCAATTTCGGTCATTGCAGTGGTGGGCGAGGAACTCCTGACCAAGGTAGGGATACTGGCTGAACTAACCAAAACCCTGAAAGATAATAATATTAACATTTATGGTATATCCACAGGCCAAAATTCAATAACACTATTCATTGATAAATCAATGGCTGATGCAGCTCATGAAATACTTCATGATGTGGTGGTAAAAAACCCGGATATGAGTTCCCTTTCACTGGGCCGAGAAATCGCAATGATAAGTGTCAACAGCCAGGACTTCATTGACACCCCGGGAATAATCAGCAAAATCACCGACCCGTTGCGGCAAAATAAAATTAATATAGTGGAAATCTCATCAAGTCAAACCTCAGTTGTCATATTTGTGGACTGGAATGATGGTAAGAGAGCTTATGAACTGGTAAGGAGAGTCTTGGAATGAAATTGGAAGGTACAACAGTTGCTATGGTAACCCCCTTCACCCGTGAAGACACGGTGGATGAAGAGGGGATGCGGGAGAACATGAATTATCTCCTAGAGCGAGGTGTAAATGGCTTACTGGCCGCCGGAACCACCGGTGAGTCTGCCACCATAACCCACCAGGAACAGAAGAAGATGATGGAAATACTGGTGGATGAGGTGAAGGGTAAGGCAGCTGCAGTGGCCGGAGCAGGTAGTAACTCTTCCAAAGAAGCACTGGACTTGGTTAAATATGCAGAGGATGTTGGTGCAGATTATGCACTGGTAATAACTCCTTACTACAACAAACCCCAACCACACGGGCTTTATGAACACTATAAAATGTTAACAGAATCCACTGACATTCCCATCATAGTCTATAACGTCCCTTCACGTACCGGGACTGACATTGATGTTGAAACCATAGGACGCGTAGCCCAACTGGATAACATTGTGGCCATCAAAGAAGCCAGCCCTGATCTGGACAAAGTATCCCAGACCATCCAGAAAATAGACCAGTTAGGAATAGATGATTTCCTGGTCTTATCTGGCAATGATAACTTAACCCTTCCCATGATATCCCAGGGATGTAAGGGAGTTATCAGTGTGGTGGGTAATGTTGACCCGGCTCGCATGAGTGAAATGGTTAAAAAAGCCCTTGAAGGGGACTTTCAGGGAGCTAGAGATCTACATTATGAATTATACGACTTAATGAAGGTTCTTTTTGTTGAGTCCAATCCTGTGCCAGCCAAAACAGCACTCAACATGATGGGCAGACCAGCCGGGCATGTGCGCATGCCACTGGCACCACTCAAGCAAGAAAGCCAGGAAAAGCTCAGGAAGGTGCTCCTGGATTTGCAGCTTATTTAAACCCTAAATTAAACCTTAATAAAGATTTAATATCATTAAATTGGAATTGAAGGTTTATTGTTTTTTTAGGTAGATAATAGCTGTCTTGTCCAGGTGCAAAGGATTTTTTAGAATCACTAATTTTTTCTTTTTTTTTATTGTCCAAAAAATGTGTTTAGAAATTTTTAAGAAATAATTAGTTGAGGAGATGATATATAATGATAGATGTGGCAGTAACCGGTGCTGGTGGAAGAATGGGCTCCATGATCATCAACACCATCCTAAAGCAGGATGACATGCAACTAGTGGCAGCAATTGAGGCCCCTAACACCCCCCTAGAAGGAAGGGATGTGGGTGAGGTCATGGGAATCGGACCCATCCACGTGGACATAGTGGGAGCAGAAAAACTCAGAGAAACTCTGGATACTAAAAAACCCGATGTTTTGGTGGATTTCACCATTGCAAACGCAGCAGTTGATACTATAAAAACGACCGCAGAATCAGGTGTTAATCTGGTGGTGGGAACCACAGGTTTTACTGAGGAGCAGATGGCAAACAATGAAAATGCCATAAGAAAAAACCAAGTGAGAGCAGTAATCTCTCCCAACATGGCAGTGGGAGTAAATGTATTCTTTAAAGTGGTGGAGGAACTGGCCGGGATACTCACAGATTTTGATGTAGAAATAATAGAAGCTCATCATAACCAGAAGAAAGACGCACCATCTGGTACGGCAGTAAAAGCTGCAGAACTAATAGCAACGGCTTTGAACAGGAAAATGGATGAAGTTGGCGTCTATGGAAGGCAGGGTATGGTGGGAGAGCGAAAACCAGAAGAAATTGGAATACACGCCGTGCGTGGAGGAGATATAGTGGGAGATCACACCGTTCTTTTTGCAGGTGATGGTGAAAGACTGGAAATCGTGCACCGGGCCAACAGCAGACAGGCCTTTGTAAACGGGGTGATTAAAGCTATTAGATACGTTATAACTGCTGAAAAGGGTAAAATAAGCAGCATGAATGATGTATTGGGATTATAAATTTCCTGTGACCATGGCTTCCAATGACCACAGAATATCAATGGATTGAAGATATTAATGGATTATAAAAAACTATTATGAATATTGATAGAGGATTAAATAGTCAATTCAAAGAGGCTATTATTAAGGCATGATTAAAGGGAAGAATGGATGAAAGGGTCAATATAAAGAGAAATTTAATTAAAAACTGATTTAACGCAATTAAAAAATATAAACAAATTAATAAGGGGATAAATTGAATAGAATAAGATAATAAGAATATGAAAGGTGGTTATATGGTAAATGTAGGCATATTAGGTGCAACTGGAATGGTGGGTCAAAGGTTCATACAACTTCTTGATAATCATCCCAAATTCGAGATAACGGCTCTAACAGCATCGCAGCGGTCAGCAGGGAAAAAATATCAGGATGCTGTAACCTGGCACATGGACACCCCCATACCCGAGGCAGTGGAAAACACAGTGGTAGTGGATACTGATCCCAGACAGGTGAAGGATGTGGAAATAGTTTTTTCAGCTTTACCAGCCAGTAATGCAGCAGTTGTTGAGCCTAAATTCGCAGAAGCCGGTATGAAAGTTGCCTCAAATGCCAGTGCCATGCGTATGGAACCGGATGTTCCCCTGGTCATACCGGAAGTCAATCCGGAACACTTGGACTTAATAGAAGTGCAGCAGAAACGTAGAGGATGGGATGGATTCATAGTAACCAACCCCAACTGTTCCACCATAGCTCTGGTCCTAACCCTTAAACCCATATACGACCAGTATGACATTAACCGGGTGTACGTATCAACCATGCAGGCAGTATCCGGAGCAGGTTACAATGGAGTGCCCTCCATGGCCATCCTGGACAATCTTGTACCCTTCATAGGAGAAGAGGAAGAGAAGATGGAGGAAGAGACCCTCTACATCCTGGGAGATTTCGATGGTGAAAATGTTGAATCAGCCTCCTTTGGCCTCAGCACATCCTGTCACCGGGTTCCAGTAGTGGATGGTCATACTGAAGCAGTATTCATGGAGATGGATCAGGAATTTGACTTGGAAGACATCAAAAAATCCTTAAAAAACTTTAAAGGGCTACCACAGAAGCTGGATCTTTTCTCTGCACCTGAAAAACCAGTAATAGTACGTGAAGAAGACAACCGACCACAACCCCGAATGGATCGTATGAGAGAAAAAGGAATGGCAGTGACTGTGGGAAGGTTACGAAGGGATGCTAACATAGCCCACAGTCTTAAATATGTACTTTTAGGCCATAATACTATCCGTGGAGCTGCTGGAGCATCTATACTAAATGCAGAACTGATTGCAGAGATAATGTAGGAGTTATATTATTCAAATCCCAACATTAACTCCCTCTTTTTTTTAATCGAATTTTTCAATTTAAAAAATAAATCTTTTAGGCTTTGAATGGTAATGGTTTATGTTATTAAAGAACCAAACAGTTTATAACTAATTTTAAAGGTCTAAATAATTTTAAAGGTTTTAACAGCTTATAAAAGTTTTAAGATTTTTACAACTTATGATAGGTGTAGGATCAGGCTGATGTAGAGCTTCTAACATGGGAGATGTCAGTAGTACTGTTTATTCCTATCGAGCTGGGAATGGTAAACGTTTTTATCACAGCTCCTGATGGGTTTGCATTCCAGTCATAGGGTCCTGCTACTGTCCAAGAAGTTGTTTGATTTTTAATGGTTAATGTAACCAGAACCCAACGGTTTTTACCAGTCCAATCAGAACCTGGCAGATCCTGAGGTTCTACATCAGGTCTGCCAACTCCCACTAAAACTGTAAAACTTTCACCAGGTGAAAATTTGCCCAAGTTGATGGTTTTTGTTTGTCCTTTGTTTAGTAAAAAGTGGTTCTGGCACACCACTTACCTTTTCGTAGTTCCATTTGTAATTTTTCCACTTAGTATCCTGCCTTCAAAGCGTAGGGAGTCTTGATACTATTATTTCTAGTTTAACATCAACAGGTTCATTTGAAGACTGACATTGGAATAATTAGTGCATATCAGAAACCTAATATTATCAATAATATCAATAATAGTCACTGCTCCCTATAGAAGCAAATACTCTGTTGCACCCTGACCTTTTTTAATCATCTAGCACATTTTAATCCCAAATAAAATACAAGCGTTCACATTCTAATAAATATTAAAGTTTTTCTTTTGAATTATCACCAAAAAACACAAAAATTACAAAAAACACAAAAAACAACGTTAAATAAATCATCCAATAGAATAATATATGATAATAAGAAGATTTCATTTTAAGGGTCTAATGATATGGAAGGAATGATGTCTTAACTTTTAAAAGTGATGGGAGAATAATTAAATTAAGAACAAGTTTTAGATTAGAGTAGTAATCGTGATAACATGGCAATTTTAAAGGATACCGAGAGAGAACAGTTGAGGCAACTGGTGAAGGCGTGCCTCTTGGAAATTAGCAAGTTAAAAATCGACCTTAAAAAGTGCCAGAAAGAATCTTCGAAAAATATACTTCAAGAACACAGCAAACTTCAAAAGTTACAGACTGAACAAGAGAAGGAATTAAGTAAAAAAGAAGATGAAATCAAAAAATTACTCAATCTTATAGAGGAAAAAGATTTGAAAATAAAAGAATTAGAGAAAGTAAAGGATCAGTTCAAACTCCTTACCCAGAAACCCAAAAATGATCTAACCTATTTCCAGTCCAACATCTACCTTTTACTCCCTGATAAAGAGGATGAAATGGAAAACCTCTATGAATCTATAATTGACCTTGGTTTCAAGGAACTCACCCTCCAGAACTTTGAGCACGCCCTAAGGAACCTAGAAAGAAAGGGATACTTCAGTTCCAGGGAAGAAAATGGTAAAATTCTTTGGAAAAAGATCGAAAAAGACTAAAAACAAGCAATATTTATTTAGCTTTTCAAATGTGTTTATTTTTCTAATTTATCTATTCTATTTATCTATAATTCCGTATAATTCATTTGATCGTATGAAATATCATGAAAACCATCCATTTTTTTATTTTAAATCAGGCAATCACTGAATAGTAAACTATTTATATAACCTCTAACCCACTGATCATTTGCATAAAACAATTTGAGGTGATAATGTGGCACAATTAAGTGGACAAGGCCAACCAGTTTTAATATTACCGGAAGGTACTAACAGATTTTTAGGAAGAGATGCTCAGAGAATGAACATATTAGCAGGAAAAGTCTTAGCAGAAACCGTAAGGACTACTTTAGGTCCTAAGGGAATGGATAAAATGCTCGTGGACAGTTTAGGGGACATCGTTGTAACCAACGATGGAGTAACCATCCTCAAAGAAATGGACATCGAGCACCCTGCAGCTAAAATGTTAGTGGAAGTAGCAAAAACCCAAGAAGACGAAGTGGGAGATGGAACCACCACTGCAGTTATTATTGCTGGTGAGCTACTCAAAAAAGCAGAAAACCTCCTGGATCAGGAAATACACCCAACCATAGTAGCCATGGGGTACCGGCAAGCAGCTGAAAAGGCACAGGAAATCCTGAGTGTAATAGCCATAGATGCCGATGACAGGGATACCCTCATGAAAGTAGCCATGACAGCCATGACCGGAAAAGGAACTGAAAAAGCACGGGAACCACTAGCAGAACTGGTGGTAGGAGCAGTCAAACAGGTTGAAGAAGATGGGGAAATCGACACCGACCACATCAAAATCGAGAAAAAAGACGGAGCAACTATCGACGACTCCCAACTGGTAAATGGTGTAATTATAGACAAAGAACCAGTACACCCCGGCATGCCTAAAAAGGTGGAAGACGCACGAATCGCACTCTTAAACAGTGCTATAGAAGTTAAAGAAACAGAAGTAGATGCTGAAATCCGTATCACTGACCCCGCCCAGATGCAGGCCTTCATTGAACAGGAAGAACAGATGATCCGTGACATGGTGGACAAAATAGCAGATGCAGGTGCATCTGTACTCTTCTGTCAGAAAGGAATAGATGACCTGGCCCAGCACTACCTGGCTAAAGCAGGAATCATGGCAGTGCGCAGAGTCAAAAAATCAGACATGGAAAAACTAGCCCGAGCAACCGGAGCCACCGTGGTCACCAACATAGAAGATCTCTCCTTCGATGACCTGGGACTAGCCGGATCTGTTGCTGAGAAAAGAATCTCTGGCGAAGAAATGATCTTCGTGGAAGAATGCAAAGACCCCAAATCAGTCACCCTACTTATCCGCGGTTCTACTGAGCACGTGGTGGATGAAATCGAAAGAGCAGTTGAAGATGCCATTGGCGTAGTTGCTGCCACAGTAGAAGACGGAAAAGTGGTTGCTGGTGGAGGAGCTGCAGAAATCTCCATAGCCAAAGGATTAAAAGAATACGCTGACAGTATCAGTGGCCGTGAACAGCTAGCAGTATCTGCCTTTGCTGAAGCACTGGAAGTTGTACCCAAAACCCTGGCAGAAAACGCAGGACTGGACAGCATCGATGCTTTGGTAGACCTACGAGCAGCTCATGAAAAATCATTATACATGGGACTGGACGTATTCAAAGGTGAAGTCACCGATATGTACCGTGCTGGAGTTATCGAACCTCACCGGGTTAAAAAACAGGCAATCCAATCTGCTGCAGAAGCTGCTGAAATGATCCTAAGGATCGATGATGTCATTGCATCCTCTGGCGCAGGTAAAGAACCTGACATGGATGACATGGGCGGAATGCCTGGTGGAATGCCACCAATGATGTAAAGTCTCTTGACTTTACTCATTTCTATCTATTTTTTTTTAATTTAACTGATTATTTTCCAATTAATTTTTCTTAAATTCTTTCATTCAAGATATAAACTGCTTATAGTATTCTTACAGAACCGATAAATTTATTCAATTAATTTACCATAAGATTACTATAAGAAAAATGAGATCTATTTTTAAGGATAGATGATTAACTGATAGAGGTTAAATATGTTCGCACGAAAACCGTCATCTCAAAGTGATCTGGATCCAAACTCTGCTTTTAAACTGATTCAGGAGAATAAAGATAACCCTAATTTTATTATACTTGATGTTAGAACCCCTGGAGAATTTAATCAGTCACATATTGAGGGTTCTGTACAATTAGACTACCAGTCAAGGGATTTCGAGAAAAAATTGCTTGATTTTGATAAAAATAAAATATATCTGGTTTACTGTCGTTCTGGTATGAGAAGCGGTGCCAGTATCGATATAATGGCCAAAATGGGGTTTAAAAATTTGTATAATATGGCTGGTGGAATAATGGGGTGGGAAAACTGTGGATTACCTCTAAAAAAGCCTTGAAATATAATAATAGAAGGAATCTGTTGATTTATTCCTTCCTTAATTATTTCTAAGTTCTGGGTTTAACGACCAAAGATATGCACTGCAGCAGTACCACCAGTACCGCCAATATTATGGGTCATACCCAATTCAATGCCCTCAACTTGTCTTTTACCCGCATCTCCCCTCAGCTGCCATACTATTTCAGCAGCCTGGGCAATACCTGTTGCTCCTAATGGGTGTCCACGTGCTTTAAGACCTCCAGAGGGGTTCACCGGTATTTGACCATCAATTGCAATCATACCATCTTCTACAGCCTGACCGCCCTGTCCTTTTTCCACGAATCCCAAGTCTTCAATGGCTAAAATACCATTTATACTAAAACAATCATGCACTTCAACTGCCTGAATGTCTTTGGGTCCCACACCTGCCATTTTATATGCAGTTCTGGAGGCATGTACTGTGGAGTCAATGGTGGTGATGTCCCTACGGTCATGGAGTGCAATGGTACCTGAGGCCTGGGCTGAAGCCTTCACATAGACTGGGGTGTCTGTGTATTTACGGGCATCCTCAGCAGGGCACAGTATAACTGCTGCTGCACCATCAGTTACCGGGGAACAATCCAGCAATCTCAGGGGGTCAGCCACCATGGTTGAGTTTAAAACCTGATCCACCCCAATTTCGAAGGGGTACTGGGCTAAAGGGTTCAAAGCACCATTATGATGGTTATTAACACTGAACATGGCCAGTTGTTCCCTGCTGGTTCCGTATTCATGCATGTGTCGGCGAGCTATCATGGCATAGAGTGAGGGGAAAGTCACTCCCTGTTGGGCTTCCCATTCCTGATCTGATGCAGTGGCAATGGCAGGGGTGGGATCCACAACATCAGTCATCTTCTCCACTCCCGCGGAAATAACCACATCATGATAACCAGAGGCCACAGCCATTATTCCACTTCTGAGGGCTAAACCCCCTGATGCACAGGCAGCTTCCACCCTGGTGCAAGGTATGGGTGTCAGACCGGCATGATCAGCAATGAGGGAGGCGATATGCTCCTGTTTTATGAATAGACCTGCAGTCATGTTCCCCACATACATGGCTTCCAGTTCTGCTCCTTCAATACCTGCATCGGCAACAGCTTTCATTCCAGCTTCAGTGATCAGATCCCTGAATGATATGTCCCACAATTCACCAAATTTGGTTTGTGAAACTCCAATAATTGCAACATCTCTCAATATAACATTCCTCCATTTAATAATAAGTATTATGTTTTAACGTGGAGTGAGGCCTGCCATCCTCAATTTTCCTTTGAACTTGGTGTATATGGCGTAGTTTACGTATTCTTTCTTCTGGATCATATCCTGAACCTTGGGGGCCAAGTCACGTTTTTCATTTATTAGATCATTAACCGTGATGCTGAATGCATCACTACCAGCACCTGAACCATAAGAAACTGCGAAAATACGTTCACCTGGTTGTGCAATATCCAAGATAGCTGCCAGTCCCAGTGGTGTTGCTCCAGAATAGGTGTTACCAATCATGGGTGTTAAGAGTCCGGTTTTGTACTGTTCTTCTTTAAATCCAAGTTTTTTGGCAGCCCTGATGTAAAATTTACCATTGGGCTGGTGGAAAACGGCATGATCATAATCAGATGCTTCAGTGCCCAATTTTTCCATCATTCCCTTGGCTCCCGAGAGCACGTGTTTAAAGTAAGCGGGTTCACCAGTAAATCGTCCTCCATGACGAGGATAGGGTTGTCCTTCCCTTCGGTAAAAGTCAGGAGTGTCAGTGGTGAAACTGTAGGTGCCTTCAAAATCAGCAATGGTATTTTCGGATCCAATTAGATAGGCAGCTCCGCCAGCAGATGCAGTGTACTCCAGTGCATCACTAGGAGCACCCTGAGCAGTGTCTGCTCCGACTGCAAGACCATATTCAACACTATTAGAATCAACCAGTCCAATACAGGCTTGTATTCCTGCAGTTCCAGCTTTACATGCGAATTCCATGTCCGCTGCTGTGAGATCCGGGCTGGCTTCCACAGCTTCTGCCACTATGGTGGCAGTTGGTTTAACTGCGTAAGGGTGTGATTCTGAACCAACATAAACTGCTCCAATTTTTTGAGGATTTATACGCGCTCTTTTTAAGGAATTACGAGCAGCTTCCACTGATATGGTGGCGGTGTCTTCATCTGGGGCGGGCACTGATTTTTCGTTAACTACCAGTCCTCTGGAAACTGCCTGAGGATTATCACCCCAGACCTTTGCAATCTCTTCAACTTTTATACGGTATGAAGGTATGTAAACTCCATATCCCACTATTCCTGCCATATTAACTCACAACCGTTTAATATTATTCAAATTTGTTGTTAAGCCAATTATTTTTTTGTTAAGTATTTTTAAAGTATATCAAAATTTTTTGGCTTGTTTAATTTGGGTTTTACGTTAAAGTTTTCCATTAATGTTCGTGTAAGCGGTGTATATTAAAAAAAATACAATTATTAAATTATAGACTAAAACCAGTTTATATACTTATGTATGTGATGGGCTGAGGTGTCAGCATTTTAATGAGAACCGATTTCTGTCAATTATTTATTAGATATAAGTCATAAAAGTAAATTTAATGACTGTTAAGAATAAGAAGAAACTTAGGGAAGAAATATGGAGTATTCTAGATGAGGATAATCTTATCAGATCTTCCCAATCATGCGTAGGGAAAATTCCTAACTTTAAGGAGGCTCCTCTTGCAGCTATCCGACTTACAAATACACTTGACTGGCAATATTCACAAACAGTGTTCACCAGTCCGGATTCTGCTTTAAAGGAAGTACGTGAATATGCCCTTCGCTATGGTAAAAATCTGATAATGGCCACTCCCAAAATTAAGGAAGGATACCTTCTCATCAATCCCAAAAAAGTTAGGGGTCATGAAAAAATAGCATCTACCATTAAGGGCGCCTTTAGATTTGGTGAGAAAATAACTAGTTTCCCCCAGATAGACTTGGTGGTGGAGGGTTCTCTGGGTGTTGATCTAATTGGAAACCGTTTGGGTAAAGGTGGAGGGTATGCTGATCGTGAAATTTCTCATTTATTTAATGAAGGGGTTATAAATGAAAATACAACCCTGTGCACGCTAGTTCATTCCCTGCAAATTAAAGAAAAAATTCCAGTCGAGGATCATGATGAAAAAATTAACCTGATTGTAACACCGGAAATGGTGATAAGAACAGATTCTATAACAATAAAAAATTATTTGAAATAACATTTAATTTGAACTAACATTTATATTAGCTTAATTTATTAAAATATATCCAACAGCATTTCCAAATCCAGCTTACCCACATCCTCCAAGGTTTTCATATCATACTTTTTATAGAGGGCATTCCAATCCTGTTGAAGCATAAACTCCTGAAAACCCACTGGAGTCATTGACGCACTGCCAGATTTCATATCCTCCAGTTCTATTATACAACTTTTTAAAAGTTCTTCAGAGTCATCTAATTCCATGAGTTTTTTCAAAAAACCCTTATCATCCTTAATGGGTTCATTAACTTCTATTCCCTTGTAGTAAAATTTTTTGAAGGTTTTATTCTGAGACAAAAACCTGTAAACAAGTATTAATTTCTCCTGAAGTTCTTCTAATTCATGGGGGGTCAAATCCAAACAAACCACCTTCTTTTTCAAATATATATTTCAAATTTTATTATAATTATCTGGATAATTATAAGAGGGTAATATATTCTTCTCATTGTGACATAGTACCGGGATATATAATATTCCTAATATTCCAGATAATTTCTAGTTCAATTAGACTCTAACATAGGAAATGGGGGACTGAAAACAATAAAAAAGCTTCAGAAAATCCAGAAAAGGGAAGAGGTCGTTCTAATAACTCTTCGAAACTTTTATAATCTCATGATGTACTAAATGAATTTAAATATGTGTAACGAGAGTGTATATCAAAAGAATTTTTAAAATTTATCGTGAATTGGAAAATTTTTTAAATTTTTAAATAATATTTGAAAGTAAATATAAAAAAATTACCCTTTTAATGGTTTAATCCTGTTTTAAATTATCCAAACGGTCACGGAACTCTTTACGGTGTCGTCTTTCTTCATCTCTGATATGTTTAAGAACTCCCACCACTTCTTCATCGTCAATAACTTCAATCTGGTGGGTGTATCTATCAATACCTTCAGATTCCATCTCTATCTGCCTTTGAAGCATTTCTTGCAGGTTATCTCCACCATAATCCAGTTCTTTGTGATTCATGATTGGTTTTCCCCCTCTTTTGGTTATCAGATCGGCTAACCACCACATATGTCTCATTTCATCAACTGATATGGCTTCTGTAACTCTGCTGGGGTCGCATTCGTCCATCATGAATGAATTAAACACATAGGTCATGGTTGTTTCCAGTTCCGCAACGAAATCCTCATTTAACATGGCAATTATATCTTTCTTGTCCAAATAAATACCTCCTGTTATTTATATTTATCAATTACTTTATCAATTACACAGTTCTAAACATTAAATTCTATAAACCATACAATGCTGATTAGATACTATATTAAATTCCATTTAATTTGTTGTCCCCCTATTAGTCCTGTTCAACAACGGAATTTAATAAATCATCAATTTTTTCCCTTTTTCGGTAAGCCATGCCCTGAAATACACTAACCAGGTCCCGAACCTCATCATAAATTTCTACAGTGTAGCTGGCAATTCTACCTCCGCTGGATAATTCACGGGCCTCTGCAGTTAAAACTCCACTTTTAACAGCTTTCAAATAGGATATATTGGCGTTAATGGCCACAGTAACGGTGCCGTGTGAATTAGCAGCAAGGGCAAAAGTAAAATCTGCTAATGTGAATAGAGCACCTCCATGCACAGTTCCAACACCGTTAAGGTGCATATCAGACACTTCCATCCTAGTAGTGGCTTTTCCAGGGGAGATGTCAACCACTTCAATACCGCTTACCGCAGCAAAACGGTCATTTTCAAAGAATTCCAGGATTTTATCCATTTAAAAAACCTATCTAATCTTTTTATAATATTCCATCAGTCTTCTATAACCTCTAGGTGTACATTCTGCAATTACTGATTAATAAAATAATTGTCATTTATAGTAGAACATTGAAAGTATAAAACTCTAAAATGGGATTCGACATCATCACTCCTTTGTGAAGAGATTGGTGATAATGTTTATAGTCCGATAATAGTCTATATGATAATAGTCTTTAGTAGCTGTCGTTGTTTTTAAATAAATTGTTTTTGGTGGAAAATAATGAAAATAGGGGTAAAAAAATAAAATTCCCCGCGGGTTAAGAGATTTGCTTATTTTCTTTTTGCACTAAACACACCAGATAGTAGCATTAACAGGGCTAATAAAAGAGCCCCTAATGGTGCACCTGTCTTTTGCATGGGCACAGTTTTCCCATTAACTGGAATGGCTTGCACATCAAGTGTGGCCGTGGCATTCTGGTTGTCTAAGATTGGATCGTAAGTGTCGGAATAAACGTGTGCATGGTTTTCTAACGGTCCAACCTTTTCTACTCCAACAGTTATTACCAGTTGGGCAACTGCACCTCTTGGCAGGTTTCCTATGGTCCATATGCCTGTATTAGGATCGTATGATCCATAGTTGGCACTGGAGCTGATGTATACAGCACCTTCCGGCAGTTTATCTGTGACATAGACATTGGTAGCAGTATCCGGCCCTTTGTTCTGCACGATTAGGGTGAAGTAGATTAGTTCATGGATGTAAGGACGAGGATTACTGACTGTTTTAGTAATTTCCAGATCTGCTGCTGGTGGTACGTTTATCGTTGCATTGACTTCATTTGCCCAGTTGGTCATTTCCCCAGTTGCATTTACCAGTGCGGTGATGTTTAGAGTTGCGGTGGTGCCGTTTAATAACGTTCCCACATCCCATAATCCGGTCATCGAGTCATATATTCCTTTGGAGGACCAGTATGAAACGAATACCAGTCCGTTTGGTAATTCATCTATAACTTGCACGTCTGAGGCATCGTTTGGTCCGTCGTTATGTACTGTTACCGTGAATATAATCGTACTTCCATAGTTTGGTGTGGAGTTGTTCACTGTTTTGGTAATTGTGATATGGGCATGAGGTGGTATGTCCAATTGTGCACTAGCGTTACCAAATGGTGGTCCCTTGGGGTATTCTGGGTTATAAGTGTTTTGTGTAGTTTGATTTACAGTGTTGTTGAGTGTGGTGTTAGCTACTGTAATCTGTCCAGGTATTGATATCCAAAATGTTTGGCCTACATTAACCGTTGTACTTACAAATCCAGGCCATATTGCAGGTATATTATTCCAGATTCCAGAATCAAATTTATATTGCCAGTAACTGTCTGGTGTGAATCCTGCTGGTAGAATATCACTTAGAGTAATTGTAGCATTACTCGGACCGATATTGGTAGCACTGAATACTATCCAAACATTATCTAGGTACTGGGCTGTGGTTATAGGTGTTCCGTCCTGGGTTGCCCTCCACTCTTTATTAAGTTTAAATATAGATGCGTCTGGCACATTGATGGTTTCGTTATCTTTGCTCCATTCCTCTTTGTCAAAGGTGGTTTGGTTACTCACAAAAGCCCAGTTGGTTATTTTTCCTATTCCAGTCACGTTGGCTGTTATGTTCAGGAATACACTCGTGCCATTTAATATTGTTCCTATATTCCATATTCCAGTATTCGGGTTATATGTTGTTCCTGGTGTAAATACTGATGAAAAGTAGGTTAATCCAGCTGGTAGAATATCTGTTACTTCCACACCCTGGGCATCGTTGGGTCCAGTGTTAAATGCTGTGATGGTAAATGTTACTAAACTCCAATAATTCGGTGTTGGATTATCAACTGTTTTGTCTAGCACTACATGTGCAGCTTCGCTTACAGTTATGGTGACGGTTGCATTGTTATCAGGGTGTGGATCGAAGGTTGTTGTGGTTACATTAACGAAATTGGTTATCAATCCAGTGGCATTTACTATTGCAGTTATATTTATGGTTGCATTTTGATTATTTCCAATGGTTCCTAAGTTCCAGGTGTATATGTTTCCCACGACTGAGGATGGTACTGGTGTGGAGGACACGAAAATCAGGCCAGTTGGCCATACATCTGTGACCACAACATTTTCAGCATCATCCGGTCCTGCATTGCACACACCAATGGTGAAGTGAATGGTATCACCAAAATCTGGTGTTGAACTGTCTACTTTTTTGCAGATTGAGAGATCTGCTGTGGGTACATAAGGGTTTTCTACAAAAATTGTTATTGAATCATGGTTGTTTAGGGGATTGGGGTCGAATTCAGTTCCGTTGACCCTGACTATGTTGGTTGTATTTCCTATGAAAGTGTTACTTATGGTGGCGTTGAATTCAAGGGTCACTGTTTGACCAGAAGTTAAAGTTCCAATGTTCCATATTCCGGTGAGATGATCCCAAGTTCCCTGACTGGGATTGGCAGCACCAAATGATGCTATTCCATTTGGTATAGGGTCGTATGCCTTCACGTCATTTGCGGTGTTGGGTCCGAGGTTTGTAACTGTTAGGGTGAAGGTTACGTTTTGTCCAGAGGTCAGGTCATGTGTTTGATTTGCTGTTTTTGATATGGCCAGGTCTGCGGCCGGGATTAAATTGCTGATAAATGTTGCATTTTTACATAAGGTTCCATTAACATATGCATTCACTGTGTTAGTGAGAGTTGCTGGGGGTGTTGCGGCGGTATCTACTACTCCTCTAACCCAGAAATTTACAATCTGACCAACAGAATAGCTTCCAAGAACTACATTCTGCCCTGAAGTGTAAGGACTCCAGTTAATATAATCCAGGGAGTATTGTGCATTTTGAACTTCAGTTGGTAGAACATCAGAAAAGCTCACAATCCAGGCAGTGTGGGGGCCATTGTTTCGTATGCTCATTTCATAAGTCAATAAACTTCCAGGCCAAACAGGCTCAGGGTTCCCTTCTTTGGTCACATTAAGGCATGCTGGGAAGTCTACTTGGGGTATGGGTAAGGTTAAGTTTCCTTTAATGTTATTGGGGTCTGTGTAAGTGATGTTTGCTACTACGTTGGTGGGAATGTTGAATCCATTAATGGTGGACATTAATTGGTAACTCACGTTCCATGTTTGCCCATGTCCCAGAGTTGGGATAAACCAGGTTAATGTTCTGCTACCATCCGGGTTTAAAACATTGGTGGTTGGAGTTATAGTAGCACCCATATAGGTCATATAGTTCGGTATAACATCGGTAACTGTGATATCTTTGGCTTTAGTGGTTATACTTTGGAATATCTGGTTATAGACACTTTCAATGACAGAAGCGTTGTTGGCAAAATAATATTGCGGCACGCCATTGATAACTGATGCCATCTGGGTTAATACAACAGGATCAACATCCGGTCCCAAACCTATGGTGTAGACATTGTATCCCATACTTTTAGCCAGGTTAGCAAAGTATATGGCCCTCTGGTTAGGAGTGTGTGTAGCATTACCTCCTGCATTAAAGATTCCGTCTGTTAGTAAGATTATATTTCTTTGGTTAGCGGGAAGTGAGGATAAACTGAGTATATTGATGGATGTTTCCATTGCCAGAGCACCGTTAGTGGTTCCTCCAGGAGTGTTCTGGTTCACCACATTAATGGCTTGGTTGAAGTTACTGGTTAAACCTTGCTGCTGTTTTATTATGTTAGCCCAATTAACCACACCAACTTTATCGGTGGTGTTGTTCATTTTATTTATGAAACTGATGGCTCCAGTTTTTCTAAGACCGGTGGGGTCACTGGTAGTCATACTTCCAGAAGCATCTATAGCAAAAACCACGTCAGCAGGAAGTCGGGTTGAACTACTCGATCCATTCACTTCTATATAAACCGTGGCCGTATCAATATCAGTTACTTGTGCGGTTTTATTTGCTTCTATAGCCTGTTCCTGAGCACACACAGAACCGGCCATAAAAAGTATCATAAAAACCGTTAAAAAACTTATTAAAATCAATTTTCTTGGCACTTTTCCACCTCTTTTATGAGTGATTAAGTTAAGAAGAAGAATTGAATCAATGAAGTCGAGTATTTCCCTAAATAAAAAATTGTTTTATTAGAAATCGTGATATTTGCCTTTTTTTCTTCTTTTAGGAAACAATTAACTAATTATATGTTCATTTATTAATATAAAGATTATTGTGATCAATCAACAATTTATTCTCTTATTTTTTTGTAAATCTGATCATATCATTGAACTTTAATGGGAGATAATAGATATGATAAAAATCTATATTTAGACGTTTAATTGAGTAAATAAAACTTTATACCAGATTGCAATTCCAGATCCTAAGATGTGATAAGAGTGAAGGCCATGTTACTAAGGGTGGGTATTGATAAATCCAGCGATGGAGTCCTGGCACCAATATTTCCTGATGGAAGTTTTGAATACATCCCTTTATCTGAAAAAGACAATAAATCAATGGAAAACCGCACATTCCACGACATAATGGGTCGTAATGGTAAGTTGCTTTCAGTTTACCTCCCACCAAAAATCGCAAATCGTAGGGTGCACTTTGACCCCGAGTTTGAGACATTCACTTATGGTGATGAGGGGAGAAAAGCCACCTATCTATTGAAACTAAAACCAAGGGACATTCTTGTATTTTACGCAGGTTTGTCACCTCATAAGGGGGATGATTACTTTAAAGGGGACAAATACCAAGAAGCACTTTACATAATAGGCTACTTCACTGTTTTGCAAATCATGGACTTGAAAGATAAACCTGAAAAAACCTTTAACACCCTAAGCGAAACCTATATTCATAAAACATATATCCATAGTTTACGCAAAAAATTTCCCCTTAATTCACACCTTAAGCGTGGGCATAATCAGGACATGGTCCTGATAGTGGGAGACCCTGATAGAAGTAAAATACTTGAAAAAGCTATTTTAATCAGTGAAAAGAAGTTTAATAAGATTGGAAGAACATACCATGCAGTCTCCCCTAAAATGGAAAAATTACTTGGAATTAAAGGTTCTATTCAGCGCAGTATCCCGCCTCGTTATATTTTTGATGAGAAGAAACTTGAAAATCTTAGAAAATTATTGAATTTATAAATTGATTTTATGATATAAACGATTTAAGAACCTTAAGTAGGTGTTTTTAAAGTTTTTGGGGTTTTTAAGATATATTTGAGGGCTTGTTTAAAAACGGCAACTTTTCTGTCCAGTTTTTTCCAGGTACTGTTGATGGTACTCTTCAGCTCTCCAAAATTTAGTGGATGGGAGGATTTCTGTTACAATCTTTCGAGGGTAACGTTTGGATTCTTCAAGTCTTTTTTTACTTTCCCGAGCTAATTTTTCCTGCTCAGAGTCGTGGAAAAAAATAACAGACCTGTACTGGGCTCCAATATCAGGTCCCTGCCTGTTTAAGGTAGTGGGGTCATGAATATTCCAGAAAAGATCCAATAGCTCAGAGTAAGAAATGATTTCAGGGTCATATGTCACTTCCACCACTTCCGCATGACCGGTAACTCCGGAACAAACATCCTGATAGGAAGGATGGTCAAAATTGCCTCCAGAATACCCTACTTGAGTATGAGTGACTCCTTCCAGTTTCCTGAAGGCATCTTCAACTCCCCAGAAACATCCAGCACCAAAAGTAGCTTTTTTTAATTTTTTTTCACTCATCTAAAGACCTCTTGTTTTCATGGTTAAAAATTTTTAGGTTTTAAGGGTTCAAAATGAATGGTCTTTAAGTAGATAGTTTCTTTAAAATTCTTCTTTACATTTTATAAATCTTTAATCCATTTTTTTATAATTTTTTTAAACCATTTTTTGTATGTTTTATAAGTTATATCACTTGAGGCAAATAAATTTCTGCAAATATTATTATGTTTTTATGGAGAAATAATTTTTATGAGGTATCTTTTTCATGTCCTTTTCATCTAAAAACTATGCATTGGTTGTGGCAATTTTAACTTCATTTTTAACTCCGTTTGTAGGATCATCTATTAACATAGCATTGCCCTCTATTGCCAACGAGTTTGCAGCCTCAGCCATAGTAATAGGGTGGATACCCACAGCATATTTGCTTTCACTGGCTGTTTGCCTCGTCCCATTTGGTAGAATAGCAGATATTTATGGTAGGAAACGTATTTTCACTTATGGCATAATAATCTTCACCATATCCTCTTTATTAGCCACATTATCCTTCTCTGTGGAAATGCTCCTTGTATTCCGGGTCTTGCAGGGTGCGGGCAGTGCCATGATCTTCGGAAACTTATTTGCCATCATAGCCTCCATATTCCCTGCCAGTGACCGTGGCCAAGCACTGGGAATAACCATCACCGGAGCATTCCTGGGACTGTTTCTAGGCCCTGTTTTAGGAGGTTTTTTAACTGAATACTTTGGATGGAGGAGTATATTTTTCTTCAATGTACCTCTGGGATTTCTGGCAACAGTAGCCGTAAGTAAATTAAAAGGTGAATGGACGGAAGCTGCGGGAGAAAAATTTGATATAATTGGATCTATAATGTTAGGGTTCTCTCTGGTGACTTTAATGTATGGTTTATCTATGTTACCCGAAACATGGGGTTTTTATTTTGTATTTAGTGGTTTATTGGGTTTAATTCTCTTTTATATAGTTGAAAGTAGAATCCAAAGTCCGGTTATTGATGTTAAAGTCTTTGATAATTTGAGTTTCACTTTATACAATTTGGCAGCCTTTATCAGTTACTGTTCTGCAGCACCCATAATATTCATTTTAAGTCTTTACTTGCAGTATATTAAGGGATTGGACCCTCAGTGGGCGGGGATAATCCTATCAGTGCAACCGGTTATGATGACTATTTTCTCACCTCTGGCAGGGAAGTTATCTGACAATACCCAACCTCGAAAGGTGGCAGCATTTGGAATGGTTCTGAATACCATAGGATGTGGTTTATTCGCATTCCTGGGGGAGAATACCAGCATAATAATCATAATTTTAGGACTGGGATTACTGGGACTGGGATTTGCAAATTTTTCTTCCCCCAACACCAATGCCATAATGAGCAGTGTGGAATCCCGACTTTATGGTGTGGCTTCTACCACTGTAACCACCATGCGAGTTTTAGGGCAGATGTCAGGTATGGGTGTTGTCCTGGTGGTGCTGGTTTTAATAATGGGAAGCTCTACCATCAACCCTGAAAACTACTCAGAATTTATAACCAGCACCAGAATATCCTTTACATTATTTGCTGTATTAAGTTTCCTGGGAGTTCTAGCCTCTTTGGCTGGTGGTAAAGATTTAAAAAAGGAATAAATAACAATAAATAAAAATTTTAGGAAGCATCCACAGAAACAGATATATGTACAATAAGAAGGTTGCATCCATACTTCACAGGGTCGCGGATTATCTGGAAATGGATGGTGTTGATTTTCGAACCAAGGCCTACCGTAGGGCAGCTCACACTATAGAAACCCTCAGTGTTGATATCAAACAGATAAGGGATCAGGGGAAGTTAGAAGACCTTCCAGGAGTTGGCAAACATATTGGGGAGAAAATTGAGGAAATCTTAGACACAGGAAAACTAGAGTACCTGGAAAATCTTAAAGAGGAGTTTCCTCTGGATCTTGATGCATTAATGTCAGTGGAAGGTTTGGGTCCCAAGAAAATTAAAATTCTCTACCAGGAACTGGGTATAAAAAATTTAGATGACTTGGAAAGAGAGGGAAGAAGACATCACATCCGCAGATTAAAGGGTATGGGAGCAAAGACTGAGGCAAAAATACTTCATAACCTTGAATTTGCCCGTAAAAGCACTGGGAGACAGTTACTGGGAGAAGTTCTACCACTAGCAACTGAAATCAGAAAAAGAATCAGATCACTTGAGGTGGTGAAAAAAGCAGAAATTGCTGGTTCCATCAGACGCCGTAAAGAAACTGTAGGGGATATTGATATTTTAACGGTAACTGAACATCCAGATGAAGTGATGGACTTTTTCACTCACATGGACCTTGTTGATGAAATAATAGCAAAAGGACATTCCAAATCAACAGTAAGATTATTTAATGGTATGGATGCAGATATACGTGTTTTCAAAGAGGAAGATTTTGGTTCTGCCCTAGTCTATTTCACAGGTTCACGTGAAGTCAATATCCAACTGCGCAAAATAGCCATATCTCGTAAAATGAAACTCAATGAGTATGGGGTGTTTAGGGGTGATGAACGATTAGCTGGAAGAACAGAAAAAGAGGTATTCCAAGTATTAGGATTAGATTACATTCCACCAGAACTCAGGGAGAACACTGGCGAGATAGAAGCAGCCCGGGAAGGAAAACTACCGCAAATAGTTGATGATAGGGATATAAAGGGTGATCTTCACCTGCACACTGACTGGAGTGACGGGAAGGCAACTATTATGGAAATGGCATGGGAAGCAGCAATTAAGGGATACGAATACATGGCCATAACTGACCACACCCACCTTCCAGTGGCTCGAGGAATGGATGAGAAAAGATTAAAAAACCAAATGAAGAAAATCGATGCAATCAATGATGAAATAACTAACATAACCATCTTAAAGGGTGCTGAGGTCAATCTGGATTCATATGGTAATCCAGACATACCTCAAGATCTTCTGGAAGAACTCGACATTGTTATAGCTTCAGTGCACTACGATCTCCGTCAGGAAGCAGAAAAAATGAATATGAGGATCATAAAAGCCCTAGAAAATGAACATATCGATATCCTGGCCCATCCCACAGGACGGAAACTCAAAGAGAGGCAAGCCTATGAATTAGACTTGGAACAATTATTCCAGAAAGCTGCAGAAACCGGAACAGTACTTGAAGTCAATTCGCAACCAAAAAGACTGGATTTAAAGGATATTCATATTAAAATGGCAGTTGAACATGGAGTTTATCTTGCAGTGAATACTGATGCCCACAGTGCTGGTGATTTAAGTTACATGGAACTGGGTGTGGCCACGGCAAGACGCGGATGGGCTGAGAAAAAGGACATCATAAACACTATGCCTCTGAAAAAAATGTTAAAAGCACTAAAATAAAGTTAAGTGTCACGTTAAATGGTATTTATACAGTGTTATAGTAACATTAAAGGATGTAAATCTCATTAAAATCAAATTTATATCAAAAGTGGGAGTATAATCCAAATTAGGGGTTTAAAAATCTGAACTTTGGTGGAGTAAGGAGAGTATCCGTGCCAGGGTGATAACATCTTCTCTGTTGTGTTCTATAATTGGTATTAAGGGTCCAATATTTCCGGTTTCTCGATAGGTGAGATAAAATTCAGGAACCTGACTACTGGGAACATCATCACATCTTTCCACGCCAAAAAGGTGTTTTTCAAGTGTTTGTAATCTGCAATTGGGAAGCTGGTTTCTCCACTGGCGACGGGAATAGTGAAGAAGATCCAGGTGCTGACTGTTTATTGTATTATTAAGTCCATGATAACGTATTCTACTTCTTATAAAGGGCACATCAAAGCTTCGACCGTTAAAGGTAACATAAATTTTTCTATCATCCTGATGGGATAGGAAGCCATCCAAAACTGCTTTTTCCTCTTTTAAATCCCTTAAAAGATATTGATTTATGATTAAACCATCTCGTGATGTTTCTGCAACACCAATTAAAATAAGGGGCACCTCTTTAAGACCAAGGGTTTCAATATCCATAAAAAGCATATTTTCTAATCCCGATAACGAAGATAAAAGGAGGTTAAGTGGATGGGAAGATGGATATCGTGATGAGATCAATTCTAGGATACTATCAATATTTTCACATTCCACATTCTCTGTAAGCTCACATGCAGCTTTACCATAAATTTCATGCTCTTTCAGGTCTTCCAACGAGCTGTAGCCTTCTTCCTTTAGTTTTATTTCTTTCTTCTCTCCAATTCCTTTAATTAATTTCAAATCACTCATGACACACTCTTTAACCTTCTTCTGGTCCAGAGTTTGAATTTCAAGTTCCTCTTCAGTGGTGAAACAGTAACATGAACCCCAATTTGTTTCTATTTCTCTCCCGTTTTCTAAATCTTCCAGTGATTTATCCTGATATTCTTCTAAGAGTTTTTGTTTAAGTTTTTGAGGATCATTCTCATGTCTAAAAGGCATAAAAACAGGACTCCAATTATAAATGATGGTATTTTTCCCATGTTGCCATGTACTATTTAATTAAAAATTTATCTAAAATTTATACCATAACCTTTATGTTGTTAAGGCCATATATAGCTGTAATATAATAAATTTACTCAAAAACCTTATAATTAAGGGGGTTAAAACTTGAAAAAATATCTGTTAATGATTGCATTGATTATTATGGCAGTTACAGTGTCGGGTTGTACTTCCACTTCTACCATAAGTACCAAGAATATCACTGCTGGCGGAATGTCCTTCGAATACCCGGATACTTGGAATGCATCCAGTCAGTTAGGTGAAAACGTTACCAGGATAGTTGTGGCCAATCAGGAGTTCATATCATCTAATGGTACCAGGGGTAGTGTGGTGTTGATTATGAAGGTTGCAAATACCAGTACCAGCAACATGACCCAGGCAAGACAGGAACTCATTACCCAAGCTCAACAGTCAGGACAAAACGTAACCAGCAAAACTGTAACCATTGCCGGCTTAACTGCCAGTGACATAAGCTATATAGGAAATGATACTCAGGGAAAAAAAGCTTATGCTAGGCTTATAGACTTTGAAAAGAATAACAACCTTTACATGCTCCTGTTTGCCACTGGTGGTGGTGCAGATGTGAATTCTGCGCAATCATCCTTTGATGTGATTGTAAAAAGTTTCAAAGTGGAATGATGAGAGGATGGAGTGGGATGAAAAGAAAAACTAAATGATTCCCTCCATTTCTTTACTTTTTAAATATTTATTTTTACATGAAAATCAATTTCGAGGAGGATAAGATGATAAAAACTCTAATTTTGTATGAAAGCAGGTATGGTTCTACCTGGGAAGCGGCTCGTATAATTTCTCTTATAAACGGACCCTCTCGTCGTTACCCACTGTCGCAATTCGATGCATCCTGCCGGGAATTTGATTTTATTATTTTTGGCACACCCATCTACAATGGGAAGATCCATCCCAAACTGGAAATCTTCCTTGAAGAAGAGAAGGAATGGTTGAGCAAGAAATATATTGCATTTTTCTGCACCTGTCTCAATGGTTCAGAAGGGCTGCGAGTCCTCAGGCAAGTTGAAGACCAATTGGAGGCTAATGTTCTTGAACTGGGTGTTTTGGGTGGTCGCCTTCAGATGGATCGCTTAAATGAAAGGGATTATAAGGCACTAACTGAATACATATCCCGGGAAGGTCTGCCTCCTCAGGGAATGGATTTGTTCAGTAAGGAAGAAGTTGTTGATTTGGCTTTACGCTTTAAAGAAGTTAAGGATGGTCTTTTAAAGAAGATGCCAGTATCCAGGCTTAGAGAAGAAGTAGAAAACTTTTTAAAAGATCATAATACTTGTACAATGGCTACCAGCTCCCCTGGAAGAGTAAGAGCCACTCCGCTGGAATATAATTACAACCAGGGTCAAATCTATATTCTCAGTGAGGGTGGGGAGAAGTTTGCCAACTTAATCACCCATTCTTCAGTTTCCATAGCAGTTTATGATGATTACACGGGTATGGATAGTTTAAATGGTATGCAGATTACTGGTGATGCTACCATGGTTGAAGACAAGGATGAGTATGATAAAGTACTCGAGATGAGGGGCTTAAATAAATCCTTCATTAAAAAATTGCCAGTTGATTTAAATCTGATACGGGTGGATATGGAGAAGGTTGAATTTCTAAGATCTGATTTTAAAAAACAGGGATATTCTGCCAGACAGGTTTTGCATTTTTAAAAAAACTAATCTACATATGGGCTAATAATTCATAAAGTGTTTATAATAAATGGGTGTTGATGTTTTCATAAAATGCGTGTCTTGTCAAAGTATACTTCTCACTGTATACTGTAAGATAAGAAATAAGATGAGAATGAGATATGGTTATTAATTAAAATTTAATAAGTATTAATTTAACTCCTTGAACTAAAAATCTTTGAAACTAC
This sequence comes from Methanobacteriaceae archaeon, assembly GCA_013403005.1. NCBI lineage: Archaea > Methanobacteriati > Methanobacteriota > Methanobacteria > Methanobacteriales > Methanobacteriaceae > Methanobacteriaceae archaeon. The sequence goes on from JACBOA010000007.1 coordinate 233,168, forward strand.
AAAAAATCAATCATCACATATATACTGGTTCATTGAAATACTGCTTTTTTGATAAAAATGATTTTGATAAGTCTGGGAATTGAATAACTAACATGTTGCTTACACTTTCATCATAAAAAAAACTTTTTATTTAACACTATTTCTTCTTAATCATTATTATGAGTAGGAAATATTATGAGTAGGAAATGAGTGGGAAAAAATTCAAAGGAACTGTTTTAGAAAAAAATTTGAAATGTAATATTAAAGAATTAAAAGATCTGGCTACTATCAATTACTTTTATAAATTCCGTGGCATGTTCTCTGGTTGTGGTGTTGGAATCATATTTATATGTTTCATAAATTATAGATGGTATTCCCGCCTTGCTTAAGGGAATAGTGATATATTCTGCGCTTGAAGTGTTTGGCGGGTAATAATATTTAATCCATGGAAGTTTGTCTTTTAATTCCATGGTTATGGCCAAGGATTTCGAGTCTTTACCTGGTGCAAATACAAAACGGTTAACAGAGTAGCTACCATTACTTGAATGAATCTCAACAGCTAATTGGTATTTATTCTGAACTATATCAGCTACAACATACTTTTTTGCTAATTTCTGACCTTTTAATCTTTCTTCCGGGTAATTATCCTCATAGATGGGAGCATTTATTATGTACAGGTATTATGCTTTTTTTAGATTTGCATTGTTTTCTCGTATAGAATCAATTAGGCTTTTATGAGCATCTGATTCACGGGGATGAACACCCACAATGTAAGCTGTGGTAACATTGGAACTGCTGTTTCAGTAAGGCCCTTCTTTTATAACACAAGAATCATTGCTTTTACCCAGATAGTACTAGAAATCTTGGAGTAACTGTGAGAGCTATCTGAAGAAATCAAATTAAATGACGATAGCAAAAAAGCACATAAAATGATTATAAGAACTGTAGAAATTATAAAAATATCTTTTTTCTTCCTTTGATTTTTAACGTAGCGTATTTTATAGAAACAGTTTAATAATTTGCAGATACCGGAAGATTTTTCTTCCTTATTAAGTCTACGCTTCTTTATTCTATTTTTACTTAAAGGATTCTTCATATCAACCGGAGCGTGTTATATTTTTTTGAAATTGTTATTTACATTATAATCTTGTTTATATATTCTTGTTTATAAAATTATTATGTCATTCTAAAACAATAAAGAGTCGAAACTGTCTTTTAGATTAATCAACTGATCTGCAACAAAAATAATTTTAAGTTATTTCGTTAAACATCGCTATAACGAAGTAATATTATAATGTATTATATAATTTATATTAGTTAATATGAAATATTTAGTAAATTCTTATTTAGCAAATTCTTGGGAATTATAACTTCCAAAAAAATGATAGTATTTGCTTGTAGAAAATATCATCATCAAAATTAATAATGATGAATCACTTAATAGATAGGATAAGGTGTAAGGATAAGGTGAAAATGTGCGATGTCCGAAATGTGGGGTAGAATATCCAGAAAATTCCGATCGATGCATAAACTGTGGTAACCCCATAAACATGAACTCAGAAATCAATAATTCAGAAAAGAACATTCAGGAAAATAACCTTCTGGAAAAATCTGTTGATGGAGAGGAAGTCAAAAAGGCATACATGGCGTTCAAACTTCTGGGATTAATTGGCATTATATTTTTCCTTCCCTTAGCAGTAGTTTCTGGCTTGTACCTGATAACTCGAAAAGAAAAAGATGCTAAATACTGGGGATTTGCTTTTGTCATTTCAGGTGTTGTGCTATGGGTTATTGGTGTAATAATGATTTACACCATGGGATTTGACAAATTTATGGCAACCTATAACTTAACAGATTATTCTAATAATTTAACCAGCTATGGGTTTAAGTATTGATTCTTAACCCTTTTTTGGCATATTTTTCGAATTGGCCGATCTGAATAATTCTTTTTGATTATCAAACAATTTTCTTCATTTTTTGTAAATTTTCAAAAAAATAAAGATAATAGAATTAAGAGATTATTAAACAAGAGATTTTAAACAAGAGATTAGTTATATTAGAAATGATATTAGAAGTTTAAGTTAAACAATAAACTAACCTAGCTGACATTTGAAGTTTAAAAATGTTTTAATAAAATTAATAGATTATGCTGAGATCAATAAGAAATAGGAGAAATAATATGGAACAGATTGTACTAGGACTCCCTAAAGGGAGCTTAAATAATGTTAAACGTGGGAATACTTACCAATTATTCATTGATGCAGGATATGAGGTTCGAGGATACGAACCTGGTAAGGAAGAAAATGAAATAATCATCCTTAATGACCCGGAAATAAAAGGATTTTTGACCCGCCCACAGAGTGCTCCAGTTGAATTGAACAGGCAAATACTGGATCTGGCTATAATAGGAGAAGACTGGGTAAGGGAAGAATCTGTAAACCTTGATGAAGAACTTATCCAGAAAATAGGGGACTTGGATTACGGTAAAACCCGACTCATCGTGGCAGTACCTAACGATGATCCTTACGAATCATTAACTGAATTCTTCAAAGCGAATAAAGACAGAAAACACCCTATATTGTGTTTCACAGAATACCCCAACCTCACCCGGCAGTTTTTTATGGATAATGAAGGTTACCAGGAAGTCTTCGGTGATACGAAACCTCTGGTTCAGATAAGAGGTTTATGGGATGGGGAAAATGAAATGGTTCAAATCATCAATTCTGATGGTGCCACAGAGGTATACATAGCCAAAGGCGCTGATCTAGTGGTGGACAACACCCAAACTGGAAGCAGCCTCAAAAAGGCTGGATTAAAAATACTGGAAACAATAATGGAATCCAGTGCAGGACTATATGCAGGTCCCAGCTGCAAAGGAGAAAAAGCAGAGAAGGCTAAAACAATATTTGATCAACTATTCGGAGCTATTGAAGCACGTAAATACTTTGATGTTAAATTTAACATAGCAAATCACCGTATGGATGATGTTAAAGATTTCCTGCTTTCCAATGAACTATGCTCTGATGAACCAACCGCAGTGAAAGGAAGTAGTTTTTCACAGATAAATGTATTAATCCCTAAAAACAAGTTTCCAGAAATGTTAAAAGGAATAAAAAGCTTCGGAGCATCAGCAATTGTCCGGGAAGATGTCAAACAGTACGTAAAATAAAAACTAAAATTTTATTTGTAGGATAACGTAAAAATAACAAGCTATGGACATAAGAGAAGGAAAAACTAAATTCTTGATTAGGTTAGGTGTATCCTCTATGAAGCAATTCTTAATCACACCTGCAGCAGGTAAAAGGTTAATTGCCAAGGCTATTGCCAGTTATCCACCTCTTGAAGAAGCACTTGAGTCAGGAACAGTTGTTATTATTGCTGGAACAACCAACGGTTATGTGGCTGAGGAGGTCCTCTCAAAAATTGGTCAAATTGACGGATTCTCCAGAAAGAGATTCTTCAGGGGCATCGTACTCCCACCCACCATGGTAAGGAAGGAAGATGGACGTTTACTGGATGAAAGCGAATTTCATGGAGATGTGGTAATTGTAAATGGTGTTTGGAAGAAGGGTTTGAGCATATTCGATGTGGTTGATGACCTTAAAGAGGGAGATATTGTTATTAAAGGGGCTAACGCCCTAGAAATGCCTCGAAAGAAAGCAGCTATCTATATTGGTCATCCTCAGGCTGGAACCATAGGTGCATCATTGCAGGCAGTGGTTGGCAGACGTGTGCGGTTGGTTCTGCCAGTGGGTTTGGAAAAAAGAGTCATCTCGGACTTAGATGAACTGGCACTGAAATTAAACTCTCCTGGTGCACAGGGACCCCGGTTACTACCTGTGGTAGGTGAAGTATTCACAGAAATAGAAGCTATATCCCTTTTATCTGGTGCTACAGCAGAAATGGTGGCTGCCGGTGGAGTGGCAGGAGCAGAAGGTTCAGTCTCACTAGCAATCAGTGGCACAAATCAGGAAATAGAAGATGCACAGAAAATAATAATGTCAGTTTACAAAGAACCTGGTTTTTCTTTCTAACTACACAAATCTAAATGTGCTTTAAAAATTGCTTTTAAAATTATTCTAATTCTTTTTTCTTTTTAAAATTTATAATTCAAATATCACCAATCTCCTTAATAATGGCCTGATGCATTCTTCTTATGAATTCTATCCTTTCCTCATACTTCAACACGTCCAAGTACCCTTGAGAAACCAGATTGAAAGCAAAAGGTGAAGGTATCCTGGTGTTAATTTGTTTAATATCCATTTTTCCACTTTCAAGCAATTCTAAAACTTTTTTAGCATTCTTCACATCCATGAAGTCTTCCATAACCTCTCGACGTGCTTCCTTGAGGATGGAAAAGTTAGGATCCAGTTCTTTAACAAATTTAAGCAGAATTTTGCCTTTAACTTGTTGGCGACCCACAGATTTCTCCTGCCCCTTGTAACGTCGCAGGATCATGAGTGATCGTCCAGCACAGTGTCTGAAGCGTCCAGCAAGTGTTTCTGTCCGATCGATGGCTTCTTTAAGGTATTCCTCCAGATTTTCAGCACTTAGCTCTTTCAATGCTTCCAGACCGCCAATTTTACCCTCACTGGAAAGGTAGAACCCGTTATCAGATATGGAAATCATCACGTCATGCCGGTATCTTCTAGCTATCACATAGGCCAGGGCACGGCTAAGTGCATCGTTAACCCTTCTGCCAAAGAGTGTATGGAAAACAACGAATTTCCGGCCACCAAAACCAGTGTAATATTCCACCAGAAGTGTTTTAAGGTTAGGGACAATTGCATAGAGGTATTGCTCCCGGAAGTACTGGTAAATAGAGTGGGCCGCATTGTAGTCCAGGTAAAGATATTCGTGGATAAATTCAATAATTTCATCCTTACTTCTCCCCTTTTTAAACTCCCATTCCAGAATCCCCCGGAATTTTTGTATTTCCATGGCCAGGTCAAAGGATAAGGGTAGTTGTTCTGAAAACCAGGATGGTATGGTGGGAGGTCCAGAAGCAGGGCTTACATTGACAGTCATACCCCGGGCATAGTTGAAACGGTATATTCGACCACCCAGTACGAAGCTATCACCCTTCCTGAGTTTCTCCATGAAATCTTCTTCAATACGACCTACTACTTCACCTCCGCATTTCACCACGGCAGCGCTGCGATCAGGGATGGTGCCAATGTTAGTGGAGTAGAGCATACGTGCCAGTTTTCCCCTTCGACCCATCCGATTTTCATCCCAGTCCACCCAGATCTTGGCATAAACGTAACGCTCCTCCAGACGGGTGTATTCACCGGCAAGGTAACTTAAAACACTCTTATAATCATCTTCAGTAAGTTCACGGTAAGGATAACTACTCCGAATAAGTTGCAGGGCTTCATCCAAGTCCCAGCGCTGTTCAATAGCCATACCATAGATTTGTTGAGCTAAAACATCAAGACAATTCTCCGGGATGTGTATTTCGTCAATTTTACCCTCCAGGGCGTTTTTAAGGATCAGAGCACATTCCACCAGGTCATCCCGGTCAACCACCATCAATTTGCCCTTAGATTTTTCATGAAGCTGATGACCACTCCTACCTATCCTCTGCAGAGCCCGGGAAACAGATTTTGGACTGGAAACAAGTATCACCAGGTCTATGTATCCAATATCAATACCTAACTCCAGGCTGGTGGAAGAAACAACAACTTTCAATTTGCCTTCCTTTAGTTTGTTTTCAGCTTCCAGGCGCAGGTCCCTTGATAAGCTGGAATGGTGAGCCATTATGTTCTGGTCATGGTAACTATCTGGAAACCTTTTTTTAAGGTTAAAAACAACACTTTCCGTTCCACTGCGGGTGTTGGTGAAAATAAGGGTGGTTTGATGTTCCTGGATGAGATCATGAAGCATCTTATACATGGCTTTATTGGTTTCATCAGGATCAGTGGCTATAATATCCTTTACTGGACAGACAACTTCCATGTCTAATTGTTTAAGGTAATTAACATCCACGATAAGACAATCCCGTGGCTGGCCATAACTGTAACCCACCAGAAACTGGGCCATCCTTTCCAAGGGGTGGACAGTAGCACTGAGACCGATGCGGACGAATCCGCCTGTAAGGTGATCCAATCGTTCCAGGCTCAAACTTAGATGGACTCCACGTTTGTTTTCAGCCAGGGAGTGAATTTCATCAACAATCACGTACCGAACCTTGGACAATTTTTCCCTGAATTTGGGAGCGCAGAGGAGTATTGAGAGAGATTCAGGAGTGGTGATGAGTATGTGAGGTGGATTTTTAAGCATCTTAGAACGTTCATATTGAGTTGTGTCCCCGGTTCGAACCGCTTTTCGAATACCTAGCTTCCTTTCTGCAATTTTTTCAATTTCAGATAAGGGTTCTTCCAGGTTCTTTTCAATATCATTGTCCAGGGCCTTCAGGGGTGATATGTAAAGGCAGTAAACACGATCTTCCAGTATATCCTGTTCTGCCAGGCGGGTGAGTTCGCTGATAATGGATAAAAAAGCAGTGAGGGTTTTACCTGAACCTGTAGGTGAGGATACCAAGACATTTTTTCCCTGGTGAATGTCCACAATGGACTGGCGCTGAGCCTCAGAAAAGGTTTCAAACTTTGCCTGGAACCATTCACGAGCCCAGGGATGTAAAATTTTATAAATATCCTTATCAGAATACTTCTTTTTCTGTCTTGAGATCATTTTATCCTAGTAGTAACTGAATCTTGAAATTATGTCTTTCTATTTTTTTTAACCTTACAAGTTTAGTGTAACAGTTAATCATCGTGAAATTCCATTTTAATATGATTTAATCTTATATATTCTAAAGTTGCCTGGGTTTTTCTCTTAAAATTCACTGAAATGAGGGTCATACTTGTAAGGTTCCTCTTGGACCTTTAAAAGATGACCTATTTTTCCGAAATAAAAAGTTTCAAAGTTTTCAACCCCGTAAACTTCCATATTGTCGGGTTTGGATTCTTTCAAAAATGGTGAGAGAACTTTCTCATGCAGAATATCGGATCCTTCGCTGATAAAGTTAAATGAAGGCATTACAATTATTTTTTTATCCCTGAAATACCCTGCCAGGAAGCATTTAATTTTTTCCATTCTTTCACCACTTCTGATTCCCACGGATGGATGTTCATGCCCTATTACAATAGTTTCTTCTTTAATTTCGTCCCATTTTTCTGGGATTTGATCACCATGCATTACCATAAAATTGCCTGTTGAAAAATTTGGATAAACATCTAAATCTGTTTTTGCAGCGATTATGGGTGTCAGGGGGTCATGGTTACCCTTGATGAGTATTATCTCCTGAAATCTCTCTTTCAGGTAATCAATGAATTTTATGGTTTCTTTCCATTCCTGGCGGTTGATTTTTCCAAATTCGTGTTTCAAATCTCCATTAATGATAATTTTAGCACAATCACTACGCAAATGAATTTCTTCCATTCTTTTTATTATTTTAGGATACTGAAATTTTGGGATCATGATTCCCTGATAGTTAAGTGCTTCCTCATAACCCAGATGAAGATCTGATATAACCAGATAATCATCTATTTCCAGGGCTAAATCACATATATTTGCACCGTAAATATTATCACAAGTCATATATGTCCTCTAATATTAGAAAAAATATTTAAAATCCTTTTTGTTAGGATTTACGTTTATGTGGACAAATTGTTAGGAAAAATTATCTGGATTTTTTATTGATTCTAAGCGAAATTGAAAATATTATTAATTGGTGGGGAATTGTAATATAATACTAAAGCTATCCAGGTTTCAATTTTATTGATTAAATTCAATAATTTTAATTCTAGGTAATTATTACCATTAGGAAAATTTGTTTATAAATGTTTTTGTGGGAATAAGTAATCAGAAAACTAATAAAATGACTGTTGATGTTAGTGTTATTTGATAATTCTTTTAGGCCACAACCATGGGAAAAATAGGTGTATTAATAGCAAAAGTAGGAATGGTAGGAAAATTGCGGTGTGAATCTGGAATGAAAGGGTTTTATCCAGTAAACCACTGCTTAACCATTCTATAGTCTGGTAATAGGTTATTCCCAGGCCAGATATGATAACCATGCAAATGATAATTAGGAGAATGATGTGAACAGTTTTTTTAGTGGTTGCCAGGTCCATTTTTTCAACCTTCGGTATTTTCATAACTGTTAATAGAATGGTTGCATGTTAGAAATGATATAGTAGTTTAAACTCTCCAGATCATTTTAAAAAGCTCTCATTGAGGTTTCCCAGATTGGAGTAGCCTCTGCTTTCCCAGTATCCCTGGTAGTTAGGGTTGTCAGATAGTTCAATCTTGTTAATCCATTTAATCCACTTGTATCCCCATTTACTCTCTGCCACCAGCTGGAATGGGAATCCTCGTTCAGGCGGTAAGGTGGCATTGTTCATTTTGTAGGCCATGATTATCTGCTTCTTCTGGATATATTCCAGGGGGAATGAGGTTGAATATCCATCAACTGCATAAAAAATTATGGTGTTGGCTTGGGGTAAAGGTTGAACTTCATTTAAAATGTCTTTAACCATTACTCCCTGCCATAGAATATTAACACTCCAACCTTCCACACAGTCCAGTTTAACTACTTTCTGGTAACTTTGAAAACCCTTTATCTGGTCGTAGGTGTAATTTCTGGGATTCAAAACTAAACCAGTAACTTCTAAGGAATAGTTGTTAATATCAACACGTTGGGTTCCTTTAATGGAGTTTTCACGGAAGTCATTTACAGAGGAGAGTTGCTCTCCCTGATACTCTCTAACCTCCACCGAATCAAGGGGTATAGATGATGGCTGGAGGAAGCCCAGACTAAGAGTAATTGCCAGGAGCATGATAAAAGCAATGGAACTTATGGCAATGAATTGCTTATTCATTTTTCCCCCTAATTCTTATTCATAAGAGAAGGTTAAGTTATTATTTAATAATTCTGCCTATTGGGCTATTGAAAGCTTTTTAGGGATATTTTATTTCCATTCATTTTTTTTTTTACTTTTCACTGTATACTTGAGTAACTGGTAAATTTCGCAGCCATCCCAGGTCACTCTGGTATAACATACGGATATCCTTAATTCCCAGGCGTATCATGGCCAGGCGTTCAATTCCCAGTCCAAATGCAGCAACGGGTGTTTCCACACCCAAGGGTTCTAAAACTTCGGGGCGGAACATTCCAGATCCTCCCAGTTCAATCCAGCTTTCCTTTTCTGGCAGGTAAATCTCACATTCAGTTGATAGATATGTGTAGGGGAAATATGCTGGGCGGAAACGCACCTCAAAACCTAACTGATGGTAAAATTCCTTCAATATTCCCAGGAGGTTCTTGAAGTTTATATCCTCTGCAGCTATGATTCCCTCCACCTGATGGAATTCTGGTAGGTGCTTGTAGGTTATGGTTTCCCTGCGAAATACCCGGCCCACTGAGAACATTTTAAGGGGTGGTTGGTTATGAGCCAGGAAACGTGCAGATACGCATGTGGTGTGAGTTCTAAGTACGGACTGGCGGGCTATCTCTTTATCCCACTGGTATCCCCAACCTTCGCTTCCAGTTTCTCCTCCGTCTTCATGGGCCTTTCCCACCCTTTGCACCAGATCATCAGGGGGTAAATGGGTGCTTTCAGGTGATTTAACATAGAATGTATCCTGCATTTCACGTGCAGCATGATCTTGAGGTTGAAAAAGGCAGTCAAAGTTCCAGAAGGCAGATTCCAGGATTGTTCCCCGAGATTCAGTGAAACCCAAATTCAGGAAAATCCTACGTATTTCTTGAATAGTACGCTGAAGAGGATGCATTTTCCCGGAGAAAGAGAGAGGGTGTTCTGCATTTATATCATAACCTCTGTAGTGAAGGTTTTTCCAAGCACCAGTTTTTAATTGTTCGTGAGTTAACTGGGTGGCTTCTTCCCTAATCTCAAAACCATGTTCAAGAATCTCTTGACCTTTATCTGTTATTTTAAGGGTGTAATTTGAACTTTTATTTATGTTAATTAGTCCTTTCCTTTTTTTCAGCTGCTGGAATCCTTCCCTGAGGGATGATGATAAACCTCCTAGGGTTAACATTTTCCCGGAGTTCATAATGGTTTCCAGGAGAATTTCATCGATTCCGGGTTTTGCTAATGCCTTCTCACCTTGCCCAGTAATAGTCACATTGCCTTTGTCTAATTGAGCCCAACCTTTTTTAAGGAGCCAGCCTATGGCAATTTTAACTTCTGAAGGATCTATCCCAGATTTAACTGCCAGATCCTTCATATGGATAGTATGATCCTTATGGAGGGCTTCCAGTATTTTTCTCTCAGGTAATCCTTCCTGAGCATATTCGGCGCCTGAGGGGCCCAGGCTTAACAATTCATCCACATCTTTTTCTACTTTTATGATTCCTTTAGATTCCAGTGCCCCTGCAGCACTCATCACCTGCTTTATGTCTAAATCTTCTGATTGGGCCACATCTTCAGGAAATGTTTCTCCACCTGCCTCGCCAATGGCCTTTAACACCTTCTTCTCATAGAGGTGCATTTCATTGATGATCTTCTCTAACATGTTATACCTCAAGAATTATTAGGAAATTAATCTAGCATAAATACCCTAACATAAACTTAACACCATTTTTTGTAATCCTTGGCGATTATTAACAGTTAATGCCATTTTTTATAACTTAAAATCTTTTTTTCCATTTTACTTTAGTAATTTGATTTTATTTTATAATCACTTAAATTTTTTAAATATGCCATCATTATGGATGATGCAGTGAAATCTGCAGTTGTACCTGGATTCAAACCATTTTTTATCATTTCTTGGTCGAATTTCTCCAGAAGCAGTTTTCCATGTTTAGTTAAGATTCCTCCCTCCTTTAATATGGACTTTGCACGGTCTGATACTTCCCTTGCTTTTTCATCACCATATTTTCGACTGATGAGAGTGTCGGGGATCTGGGAGAGAATGGTAAGGAAAGTTTGCACTGTGGCCTTGTTAGTACCATGATATGATTGAATCTTTCTAAATAGGGGGTAACCAATATCAAAAGTTACTGGCATCTTTTGGGTGAGTTCATAGGAAATACGATCCCATTCAGAGGAGATTTCAAGAACCCTGAACATATTAATCTCTTCATCCAGGAGTCTCTGGGCAGAACTATCACTGCCCACGTCTAATTCATTCTGCTCACCCATACCCCCAGCATCAGCAATATTAATAGCCTTATAAAGATTCACAGCATCCTGGGGGGTGGTTGACTTCATGATCTGGTCGATTTTATCCCTGAAACCATCTATATATTTCTCTTCCATCTCAGGTCTATTTTCAACTATTTCCACATCAGGAGTCATGCCTGCAGCTACACAGATGGGAGTAAGTAACATAACAATACCCAGGTTGGTGTTATTCGCAACCCAGTGGTCAGTTTCAATAACTGCTTCTAAGATCAACTGTCCCAAGCCAATTTCATTCCATTTCTCAGGTTGTTCTTGATATTTGAAACCTTTTTCCGCTGCTCTCTGCATGGTTTCTCCTATGGCTATACCACTAAGGAGAAAATCCTCGAATACCATGTCCGGAAAGTTCTGTGTTCTGTGAACATTACCTGGTTTAGGGTGTCCGCTCACTTCCAGTACTGAAGCAATCTGGGCACATTTAGCCACATAAACAGGATCCAAACTTTCACCTCAACATCCATTCCTCAACACTTTTCATCCAGTTTCCCTTCTAAAAACTCCGGAGCAAAATGGGAGATGATAAGGTCGGCTCCAGCTCTTTTTATAGATAAAAGAGATTCGTAAATGCAATCTTCCGTGAGATACCCTGCTTCAATCCCAGCCCGAAGCATGGAATACTCTCCACTCACCTGATAGGCTGCAGTAGGAACTCTGAAAGTATTTTTAACCCGGTGGATGACATCAAGGTAGCTCAGGGCAGGTTTTACCATCAATATATCCGCACCCTCTTCTAGATCCAGTTTGGTTTCCAGGAGTGCTTCTTCTACATTTGAGGGGCTCATCTGATGAGTTCTACGATCTCCGAAGGATGGTGCTGAGCACACTGCATCCCGGAATGGTGCATAAAATGATGAAGCATATTTAGCTGCATAGGACATGATTAAGGTATTTTGAAAACCCGCATCATCTAGCATATTACGGATAACACCCACCCTACCATCCATCATATCTGAAGGGGCCACTATATCCGCACCTGCTTCAGCATGACTGAGAGCGGTTTTTGCCAAAAGATGCAGACTTTCATCGTTTAATATCTCACCCTCCTCAACTATTCCACAGTGACCATGGGTGGTGTACTGGCAGAGACAAACATCAGTGATAACCACCAGACCAGTTTCTTTTTTCAATCTTCGCACTGTCTGCTGCACAATCCCATCATCTGCATAAGCAGAGCTGCCCATTTCATCTTTCTCTTCCGGCATTCCAAAAAGCAGCACAGACTGAAGACCCAATTTTTCCAACCTCAGGGCCTCATCCACAGCGTCTTCCAAACTGTAACGGTACTGTCCGGGCATAGTATCGATAGGTTCACCTGCACCTTCTTCCAATTCTTCTTTGATGAAAAGGGGATAAATAAAGTCTTCTGGATTCAGGGTAGTTTCCCGGAGAATCTTCCTTATCTGAGGAGTTTTTCTTAATCTGCGCATGCGACGGGTTGGAAACTGCATATTATCACCAAATGGGTTTACGATTAATGGTTATAATTTATAAATAATCACTCTCATTTTACATTTTTTTTAATATTGAAGGCTGTGCATTTATTTTAAAGTCTGAAATATTTGTTTTTTAGAATTTAATACCTACATCTACTTATTCAAGTTCCTATAATAAATTATTATGGGCATGCCTACTTATAATTTGATTGAATTTGATTCAATACCTAATATTATCCAAAAATAGATTTAAAAGTGACTAAACCATTAAGTTTCATTCTCCATTAACCTTGATAAATAATCCAATATTTCTGGCAACACTTTAACTTATGAACATTTAACTTAGACGGCACCCAGAATCCAATAGGTTACTCTATACTAGAATATTAATAAAATGTCCAACATATATTATATCTAGGGTATTTGAATGGGTGAGATTAGAATCCTTCTGGTTGAAGATGATTCAATAGAGGCCCTGGATATTAAAAGGACCCTGGAATCTCATGGATTTACGGTTCCTTATGTGGCCAGCAGTGGTGAAGATGCTGTTAGCAAAGCTCATGAATTACTGCCTGATCTGATTTTGATGGACATCCTTTTAAAGGGTGAAATTAATGGTATTGAAGCTGCAAAGGAAATAAAAGAACTGAACATACCCATTATTTATTTAACTGCTCATTCTGAAGAATCCACAGTAGAAAAGGCTATGTTAACAGAACCTTACGGATACCTAATAAAACCTTATGTTGCTACTGAACTAAAATATGCCATAGAACTGGCCGTATATAAAAATAAAATGGAAAAGGAACTTAAAGCCAGTGAATCCAGATACAACTCTCTTTTTGAAAAAATGCTCAATGGTTTTGCTTACCACCAGATAGTTGTGGATGATAAAGGAGAACCCGTAGATTACATTTTCCTGAAAGTTAATGAGGCATTTGAAAAATTCACAGGTCTTAAACGAGACGACATTATTGGAAGATCAGTCACTGAGGTTATACCCGATATTAAGACCACTAATCCTCAATTAATTATGGATTATGGTTATGTGGCTCTAAGCGGGGAAAGTAAAGTCTTTGAAATTTACTTTGCACCTTTTGATAAATATTTCTCCATAACTGCTTACAGTGACCAGAAGGGTTATTTTGCTACCATTTTTGAGGACATAACCCTGAAAAGGCAGTCAGAGAAAGCCTTAGAAGAAAGTGAGAAAAGATACAGGGGTATAATCGAGAACATGTTGGATGCCTACATCCGGGCTGATAAAGAGGGGAAAATAACCATGGCCAGCCCTTCAGCAGCGCGTATGTACCGTTATGACTCTCCTCAGCAGATGATGGGAATTTCAGCTATTTCACTCTATAAATCCCAGAAGGATCGGGAAACTCTTCTTGAAGAGTTAGGTAAGCATGGTATTGTTCAGAACATGGAAGGTGAAGCCTTGAGAAATGATGGCACATCTTTCTGGGTTTCAATGAATGCCCAGTATAATTACGATGAAAACGGTGAAATACTGGGCACAGAGGCTTTCGTACGTGATATATCCAGGACTAAAAAAGCAGAAGAAGCTTTAAAAAAGTCAGAATCTTATTACAGAGCTATATTTGAGCACACGGGCACTGCTACGGTAATAATTGAAGATGATACCATCATCTCCTTGGCTAATAAAGAATTTGAAAAATTGAGTGGTTATACTCGTGGGGAAATTGAGGGGAAAAAATGCTGGACTGAATTTGTCCATGAAGATGATCTGGAAAGGATGAAGGAGTATCATCGCCTACGAAGAATAGATCCCAAGGCAGCTCCTGAGATATATGATTTCAGATTCATCAACAGGGAAGGCAAGACAAGATATGTTCACCTAGAAGTGGATATTATTCCCGGAACCAAAAAAAGCGTAGCATCACTACTGGATATCACCGCCAGGAAAAATGCAGAGGAGAGAATAGACAGGCTTTACAGGTTATATGCAACTTTAAGTCAGGTAAATCAGGCAGTGGTGAGGGTTAAAGACACACAAGAATTGTTCAATAAAATATGTGAGGTATGTGTGAAGTATGGTAAATTTAAGATGGCGTGGATCGGTCTAATTGACCTAGAAACTGGAAATATAAATCCCGTGGCGCATTCAGGTGATGAAAAGGGATATTTGGACAATACTATAATTAATCTTCATGAAAAACCACCTGTAGATTGGCCAACAGTCCAAGCCATAAATACTGGTGAGCTGGTCATAATTAATGATATAAAAAAAGCGCCCAACCAGAAATGGCGAGATAATGCTTTGAAAAGAGGTTATAATTCCTTAGCATCCCTTCCAATCAAGTTAAGGGGAGAAGTGATGGGAATTTTAAACATCTACTCAGAAAGGATGAATTTCTTCCATGATGAAGAAATAACATTGGTGGAAGAGATGGGGCTGGACATATCCATGGCCGTGGATTCCATCAAAACAGAAAAAGAACGCAGGGAGATGGAAAAAGCTCTCAGATTAAGGGAAGAAGAACTTAAATTTACCAATGAATGGCTGTCATTTGCTCAAAAGGCTGCTAAAAGTGGATTCTGGGATTGGGATATGTCCACGGGTAAACTCACCTGGTCAAGAGAGTTCTATGAATTATTTGGACTACCATCAACCGCTGAACCATCATTTGACACATGGCTGGAATCACTTCATCCTGATGACCGTGAAGAGGCTATGGATAACATTAACCATGCCATTGAAGATCACCAGTTCCTGGAAAATGAGTATCGGGTTATCCTTCCTGATGGTAATGTGATCTGGATAAGAGCACTGGGTAGCACCTATTATGATGCAGAAGATAAGCCTGTGCGAATGAGTGGAATCTGTCTAGATGTAACCCAACAGAAAAAAACAGAAAATGAAATCTTAAGCCAATTTTACATTCTCAGGGGGATAATTGAAAGCAGTGGAAATCCCATATTATCTGTAGATACTAACTATTGTTATACCAGCTTCAACCGAAGCCATCAGGCAGTTATGAAAGCCCTATATGGTGCTGATATTGAGCTGGGAAAAAACCTGCTTGAGTATCAGACTGTGGAAGAAGATCGAAATAAGGCCCAGAGAAATTTTGACCGGGCCTTGAATGGTGAAAGTTTCATTGATGAATATTACTTGGGTGAAGAAGAGCTGTCAAGGTTATACTTTGAAATTTCATATAATCCCATAAAAGATAAAGAAGGTAAAGTTATAGGGGTGGCATTGTATGCTCAGGATGTCACATTGCGCAAGAAAGCAGAAGAAGAACTTAGAAGATCCCTTAAGGAAAAGGAAAACCTTTTGAGGGAAGTTCACCACCGGGTGAAAAATAACCTGCAGATAGTATCCAGCCTATTAAACCTTCAATCCCAACAGGTTAAAGATGAGAAGGACAGGGAACTTTTCCGTGTAAGCCAGGATCGCTTGAAATCCATGGCCCATGTTCACGGGAAACTATATGAGTCACGGGATCTCTCCAGTATTAACTTCAGGGAATACGTAGCTCACTTAACCAGGGAATTAATGAAATCTTACCCTGCAACCAATGCCGAATTAGATGTGGAAGTGGAAGAGGTTACCTTAAATATTGAAACTTCCGTTCCTTGTGGCCTTATTATCAACGAACTGGTATCCAACAGTTTAAGATATGCCTTCCCCCAAGGTAGAACTGGTAAGATTAAGGTATCACTTAAAAAAATAGAAGAAACTAATGGTGCAGAATATGAGTTAATAATCAGTGACAATGGAGTGGGCCTACCTGAAGAAATGGACTTTAAACACTCAGAATCACTGGGCATGCAACTGGTAATAAATTTAGTGAATCAACTGGAAGGTGAAATTGATTTAGACCGCAGTAAAGGAACTAAATTTAAAATTGTTTTCAAGGAATTAGAATATGATAAAAGAATTTAACCCTGCTTTACAATTCTTTGATTTTAATATTTTACAGATATTCCTATGCTAAATTTTCATAAACATTTTATCTCACCAAAATATCCCTAAAAAGATTCTTTAAATCTTTCACTGCATTTGCTATTAGAGTGTGAAGAAAGTCACAAATTCATTTTTCCATGTTTATTACCTTGTGAAGGAAGAAAATTATCTAGTTGTGTACTCTAGAATCAGAGGGGAGGATAAAAATGAGTGAGTTTGAAGAGGAATCTGGACCACTGGCAGACCTGGCCAAAATGTACTTGGATGCTTTGTTAAGGGTGCAGCGTGATGCAGCCAGTAGAATGATAATTAAAGCCGCAGAAGAAGGTACATCTATCAAAGATATTTATCTATATGTCTTTGAACCATCACAACACGAAGTGGGCCGTTTATGGCAAACTAACCAGATAACAGTAGCTCAGGAACATTTCTGTTCAGCTGCCACCCAGATGATCATGTCACAGCTTTATCCATACATCTTCGGGAATGAAAAAAATGGTTATAAAATGGTGGCAACCTGTGCTGAGGGAGAACAGCATGAGATAGGTGTTCGCATGGTAGCTGACCTTTTTGAAATGGAAGGATGGGATACCTACTATTTGGGTGCAAATACACCCACCGAAAGCATTTTAGCCACCATCAAACAGCTTGAACCCCATTTATTAGCCGTTTCAGCGTCAATTCATTACAATGTTAAGGCAGTTTCTGAACTGATAAAGTCGGTTAAAGAATCTCCTTATTCCGAAATTAAGATCATAGTGGGTGGTCGTCCATTCCAGATCGCCCCGGAACTCTGGAAAAAGGTGGGAGCAGATGCCTGTGCTTTCAATGCTCAGGATGCAATAGATCTGGCTAATGAATTAATCCTGTAGATATTTAGGGTGAGTTATTTAGAGGTGTAAATATGTCTCATAAAGAATCTAATTTGCCACCAGTTTCCGCGGAAGCACTGGAGGCATTCCAGGCAGCAAGTGATGATATAATTAAAGAAACTGTTAAAAGGTCTCTGGAACGCGAGGATGAAGTAATCCATCATGGTGATGATGCAGGGGAACTGATTACTTCTGGAATCACGTTTACTACCCAGATGCTGGAAGCAGCCATGAGTATGGGTGAAATACCCTTACTGGAGGATGAGCTTCAATGGGCCAAGGACCGCCTGCCTCATGATGGAGTGGAACTGGAGCATGTTAAAGTACGACTCCAGATTTACAGGAATGTGGTAAGTGAAAAAATACCCGCTGAACACTCCCAGGAAATAAACCAGTTCATTGACTGGATGATAAACAGGCAGGAAGAGATCATCTCCCAAGAAAAAACTCCATAATCAGATGATTTGAGATTGTTGATTAAAATAATTGATAAAATAAAATATAAATAAAAACATACGATTAGATTAAATGGATTATCAAATTAAGATTAAATTAAGTTGGGAAGTTACGTGAGATTGGAATAAGTTAGTAAAAGTTACTTAGAGAGGGATAGTTCAGTGTAAATGGGAAGAAATTATTTGGGTAGATTAAAGTTTTTATAAAAGATATAAGTTAAAGGGATGTTTATAAATGTTTATATAATAATATAATATGAGTGTGAATGGGGATATCCATGGATATCGATGATGTAGATGGAATTGCATTCACATGCAACCTAGAGGGGTTTATTACTAGTTTTATCTATGATGGTTTGGGTTTGAATTTTATTAAAAAAGGAGCAAAGTTTGTAGATATAGTTGATGATGGAAGTGCTTCTAAGGCATTGGACTTCATTCAAAAAATCAGGAAAGAAAAAGCTGCCTTTGATTGGGAACTCAACCTAACTCTTGATAAGAATCTTCAGACCCTATATTTCTCCGGATTTCTGGTTGAAAAAAACATACTAATAACAGCAGCTCGCACTAGGGATGATTTACTTGTTTTTTTGGATGAAATGTACCGGATCAATAACGAACAGACCACAGCTTTACGTAAGGTTATGAAGGAATGTTCATATCACATCAAAGAACAAGAAGCAATGGACAGGGCACTCTTGGATGAAATTGGACGTTTGAACAATGAACTAACCAATGCCCAACGCCAATTAACCAAAAAGAACATTCAACTGGCTAAATTAAACCAGGAAAAAAATCAATTTCTGGGAATGGCAGCCCATGACTTGAGAAACCCACTGAGTGTCATCATGATGTACAGCGAATTCATAATAGATGAAGCAGGGGATGATCTAAGTGAGGAACACCAGGAATTCCTGCAAGTAATTTATTCCTCTAGCGAATTCATGTTAAACTTGATCAACGAACTTCTGGATGTTTCAAAAATAGAGTCAGGTAAATTAGAGCTAGAACTAGAACCCACCAATATCATTGAATTTATCAAAGATAACCTGTCAATGAATCAAGTTTTGGCCCATAAAAAAGATATTATCATAGATTTTAGCCATGACGAGGGTATCAATGATATGGTGATGATTGACCGGGCCAGAATCAGCCAGGTTTTAAATAATCTGGTATCTAATGCCATTAAATTCTCTTCCAACGGACAAAAGGTGAAGGTAAACCTTTCAGAATCAGAGGGAGAACTACGGGTCACAGTAACTGACCATGGGCAGGGCATACCAGAAGATGAACTTCATAAACTATTCAAACCATTCAGCAAAACCAGAGTCAAAGGCACTGCTGGGGAGAAAAGCACAGGACTGGGACTTTCCATTTCAAAGAGGATCATCACTGAACATGGTGGTGAAATAGGGGTGGAAAGTAAGTACGGAAAGGGATCAAAATTCTTTTTCACCTTAAAAACCTTAAAACAGGGGGTTTAAAAATTGGAAGAAGATAATAATATTGAAAATCAGAAAACTGAAACCATTATGGTGGTGGATGATGAACCCACCCAACTATTTGCCATCAGTCGCATATTACAATCTGCAGGTTACAATGTTCTTCAAGCTTCCAGTGGTGGTGAGGCCCTGAAGATTGCCAGCAGTGAACATCCTGATTTAATACTATTGGATGTGGTACTTCCAGATATGGATGGGGTGGAAGTTTCCAAGGAGATTAAAAAGGACAAATCCCTGAAGGATAT
Source organism: Methanobacteriaceae archaeon (assembly GCA_013403005.1). NCBI lineage: Archaea > Methanobacteriati > Methanobacteriota > Methanobacteria > Methanobacteriales > Methanobacteriaceae > Methanobacteriaceae archaeon. The sequence continues at coordinate 252,804 of JACBOA010000007.1, forward strand.
CCTCATTATCTTAATATCCGGTATAAAAACTTCTTCTGACAGTCAATCAAAGGGTTTGGAAGAAGGTGCTGACGGATATCTCACACGACCCATACCCAAAAGGGAATTATTAGCCCGTGTGGAATCACTACTTCGCATAAAGAGGGCTAAAGAGGAACTTTTACAGAGCGAAGAAAAATATCGTTTGATTGTGGAAAACGCCCAGGAAGGAATCTGGTCCATTGATTCCGATGCAAAAACCATGTTCGTAAACCCCTGCATGGCCGATATGTTAGGATACACAGTGGATGAAATGTTAGGAAAGTCATTATTTGAATTCATGGATGATAATGCTGTTGAAATGGCGAAGATGTATCTTGAACGTCGTAAAAACGGCATTGAAGAACAGCATGATTTTGAATTTCTTTGCAAGGACGGGGAAAAAATCTACACCAGTATGGAAACTTCTCCCATTAATGATGATGAGGGTAATTTTGTAGGGGCCATTGCCCTGGTTTCCAACATTACACAACGTAAAAAAATGGAAGAGGAGCTGAAAAAGTCCCTTAATGAAAAAGAGATGTTGCTAAAGGAGATTCATCACCGGGTTAAAAATAATTTAATGATAATTTCCAGCCTACTCAACTTGCAATCCAGATATATTAAGGATAAAGAGTCTCAGGATATTTTCAAGGAGAGCCAGAACCGTGCCAGGTCAATGGCCCTTATACATGAAAGACTGTACCAGTCCACTGATCTTAAGAGGATTGATTTTGGGGATTACATTCGAACCTTATCCCAAGAATTATTCCGCACATATGCAACTGGTAAGGGAAATATTGAACTCAAACTCCAAGTAGAAGACGTTTTCCTGGATATTAACACTGCCATACCCTTGGGGCTGATTGTCAATGAACTTTTAACTAACTCTCTTAAACATGCATTTCCCCAGGAGAGAGAAGGAGAGATTATGGTTAGTTTGATATCCGAAGATGGATTTTACTTTTTGATTGTTAAAGATAATGGGGTGGGAATCCCTGAAGATTTTGATTATCTGAATGCAGGTTCTCTGGGTCTGCAGATGGTAAATAGCTTAACACAACAGATTGATGGTGAAATAGAACTTATTCGGAGTGGGGGCACAGAATTCAAAATTAAATTTGGAGAAGAAACTTACAAATAAACAAATTCACGAATTAATTACTCCAAATATTCATTCAAATTTATTCAATGCCTTTATACTGGCTTTATTCAAACAATCCCCTTATTATCAAACTATCCCCTAATTATTCTCAATTAATTCGAATTCATTTTATAAGTAATTTTAAATTATCCCTATAAGGCTTCTTCTGGTAATATCTTTTAGCATGTTCCACAAGAAGGGCATGATATTCCTGATATACTGGCACATCCTGAGGTAAATTATCTTCAAAGAGTTTCTTCAAGTCCATGTAACTGATTTTATCATCAACCAGTCCCAGATGGCTGAAAATTCTCTTTGTGTAGGCGTCCACCACAAATTCCGGCTGTTTGTAGGCATAGAGAAGTATTGAATCGGCAGTTTCATTTCCCACACCCTTTACTTTTAAAATCTCCCATCTGGTGGGTGTTCGGCCTTCAAGGGATAGGAAGAAATGGGTTATATTTATTAGATAAGCAGATTTCTGGTTGAGAAAACCTGCTGGGCGAACTGCTTCTTTTAAATCATTATCATCCAGTGCCAGGAGATGATGGGGATTAATAGCGTTGAGTTCTTTAAGATTCCAGAGGGCCTTCTCTGCTGAAGTCCAGGCAGTGTTCTGGGTTAGTATGGCTCCCAGAATTATTTCATATTTCTGATCTTCTGTTTCTGGAAGACGGTAGTTCAGAGGGTGGTAACCATGGGTGGCTCCGGTTTTGTTAAGATTCTCACATTCCAGATCCATTAAGGGCCACCAGCCCTGGGGACCGTAGAGTTTGTAAAGTTTTTGGTAGATTTCAAATATTGATTGTTTCATGCCTATGACTCCGTTAATGGAATTAATAATGGGATGGATTATAATAGTTAATACCTATTTTATTATACTTTTTTTAAGAATTTTTTTATCCATGCGCTGGCGAATGTTAGTGATTCTGAGTTCTTTTTAAAGTATTTTTCTATGATATCTCTTAATTGTTCTTGAGTTTCTATGAATAGTGGTGATAAGTGTCTTTTTACTGTTTTCCAGATGTATTCTATGGGATTAAGGTCTGGTGAGTATGGTGGTAAGAATACCAAGTCTATTTCTATTTTTTTTGCTGTTTCAGAGGTTAATATTAGCATGGTGTGATCTGAAATTATCAAGGATAATTAATATCCTTCCAAACGGGTTCACAGTCAGTATAAGTTCTAAAAATTCCACTAAATTTTCTTTTTGTGAGTTTTCTTTGAAATCAATAGCGCTATTTCCTTTTATAGCATAAAATCCAAATGTGTTGGCTCGTAATTTTGTGGTATTTTTAGTGATGGTGGGTTTGGTAATTGACCATATTTTTTGAGTATTAGATGTATATTTGAGGTGAATATTCATCTAAAAATCCAATAATAATAAGGGGTTATTTACTAAGAGGCTCTTTTAAGTTTTTTTTATCTGTTTTTCAGCATCTGGAGGTCCTTCTGTAATCTTTGGATAAGGGCCTACTGAATTTCATTCCAAGATCTCGTAAAATGGTTCTCACATGTTTTTCTGAGAAATCTGGGCCAAATTCTTCTTTTATGAGTTTTTTAACTTCTTTTGTCTTCCAATCATCTCTTTTACTTAATTTTTCTTTCAATTCAGCTTTATTTTTCTCACTGAGTTGACCCGGTCTTCCACCACCATATTTTGGTTTTAATCCTTCGTATCCTTCTTCGTTCCATCTCTCTTGCCAAATGTACCCCACGCGCTTAGTTACTCCTGATTTAGAAGCTGCGAGTTCGACCGAATCACCCATGTATCGATTTCGAATGAAATACAATCGGTTTAAAACTTTCACGTCTCTTTCCAAAGTTTTAATTCTTTCATTAAGCTCTTCAGCCGACATATGGCGCTTAATCTCAATACGATCCCACTTTGACATAAATATACATTATGCTAATCAAGTATAAAAAGTTTAGTATTCACTATAAATTAGGTCGTCATGTCGAAGTTATACATTAGACATTATTAATAAAATGGTGGGATAAAAACTAAAACTGGTGCAAAGTTATGCGAATTGAATGTGAAAATTGTATTTTAAGAAATTGGAAACCTTCGGATATTGAAAGTTTAGTTGAAAACGCCAATAATTATAACATTGCTATCAACATGCGAGATCTCTTCCCACACCCATATACACTTGAAGACGCCCAAAACTGGATAAAAGTTACAGCCAGTCAAGAAAAAAACTGTTTCCTGGCCATAACATTGGATGATGAGGCTATTGGAGGTATAGGGCTCTCCATCGGGGAAGATATTGAACGCATATCTGCTGAAGTTGGTTACTGGTTAGGAGAAAAATACTGGGGAAATGGGATCACATCCTCTGCTTTGAAGGGAATTGTAGAATATGGGTTCAATGTTTTGTGCTTGGAAAGAATATACGCCAAACCACTGGAACACAACACTGCCTCCCGGAAAGTGCTAGAAAAAAACGGATTCCAACTGGAGGGTATTATGAAAAAAAGTGTTATAAAAGAAGGGAAAATATATAACCAGGCATTGTATGCAGTCACAAAATAGTAAACTGAATAAGCAATTGTGGGCTATTAGATTGTTGAAAATTGGCTAACATGAGCTTTGCTAAAGTGATAATGTAATAAGAGATAATTTAATAAGAATTTGGTTATAATGAATCTTTTTGTTAGTAAATCATTAGTAAAGGGATTTAGAATGAACTCCCAGCCCAGATTAATTAAAGAAGAAGAACTGGTACAATTATTATCCCTATATGAATATCTAATTCCGGAAGATCCGAAACTAGAAATAGATTCTAATCTGAAAAACCACTGGAAAGATATTTTAGCTGATCCCAACCTTTATTACTTGGTTATCGAGGATGGGGGAAAAATTGTTTCATCCTGTACCATGGCCATTATTAAAAATTTAACCAGATCAGCACGACCTTATGCACTTATAGAAAATGTGGTAACCCATCCAGATTACCGGAAAAAAGGATATGGCACAAAGATTCTAAAGAAGGCATTAGGTATAGCTAAAAGTGAAAACTGTTACAAAGTGATGTTGTTAACCAGTCATAAAGACGATGAAACATTGAGATTCTATGAAAATGCAGGATTTAACCAGAAAGAAAAAACAGGATTCATAGTAAGGTTATAGACGTAGAAGGATGAATTGAATTTTCCTGGATTTTTCAAAGGTAATGCTTTTTAATCAATTTAAATAAACTAATTATTTAGTTAAAGACAGTTATTGTTGGGTTTCTTATTGTTACTAATATACAGATACCTCCATATTTACAATTAAGCAAAAGTGATTCTAATGGCAGGAAACACTACCGGGAAAATGTTTCGGGTTACAACCTTCGGATCCAGTCATGGTGTATCATTGGGAGCAGTGATTGATGGATGCCCGGCTGGATTAGAATTATCACCCGAAGATATACAGGCAGAATTAGACCTTCGAAGACCTGGACGGAGTAAAATAACTACTTCACGGGAGGAAAAAGACCAGGTGGAGATACTGTCAGGAACTTTCCAGGGAAAAACAGATGGCACACCAATTGCCGCAGTAGTATACAATAAAGACATGGACTCATCAGCCTATGAACCATTCAAAGATAAACCCAGACCCGGACACGGTGATTACACCTGGACTGCCAAGTACGGATGCTATGATTACCGTGGTGGAGGTCGAGGAAGTGGAAGAACCACCATCGGCCATGTAATAGGTGGAGCAGTTGCTAAAAAGCTTCTACACTTACTTGATATTGAAGTTGTTTCTCATGTAACTCAGGTGGCAGATGTGAAAGCCCAACCGGTTGCACATAGATTAATAAAAGAGTATTCCATGAAAAACCCGGTTAGATGTGCCGATTGGAAGGCTGCCAAACTCATGGAAGGGAAGATACTGGAAGCCAAAGAAAAAGGTGATTCTGTAGGGGGGATTGTGGAAACACTGGCCTTTGGAGTCCCTGCAGGAATCGGAGAGCCTGTTTTTGAAAAGTTAGATGCGGATATCTCCCAGGCCCTCATGGGAATCGGATCGGTAAAGGGCGTGGAGATTGGTTTCGGATTCCAGTTAGCAGAATCAACTGCTAGCGCCACCAATGACGAGTATTATATGGAAGGAAAAGTGATAAAAACCACCACCAACACCAGTGGAGGTATAATCGGCGGAATATCCAATGGAATGCCCATCGTGGCCAGGATGGCGGTTAAACCCACCCCATCCATCAGCACGGTCCAAAAAACCGTTGATCTAAAAACCATGCAAGAAACTGAGATTGAGATAAAAGGACGACACGACCCCTGTATTTGCCCCCGGGTAACTCCAGTTGCAGAGGCTGCAGTGGCCATGGTTCTGGTGGACCATATGCTAAGATCAGGTTTTATAAACCCTAGACATGTATGATCTAAGTGTTACTAAAGAGTGTTACATTATTGATTAAAAGTACTATATTTACCAAGAGAAAATTTTTTCATCAACTTGTTCTCCTTTTTTCTTCCTTCTCATTCAATTTTCATTTAATCATCTAAATTCTTATTATAATAAACCTTTTTTACCATTTTTTTTAAAAAAACAAATCTTTAGATAATGAAACTATTTCTCCCAAATTCTTACTTCTTTCACTTTTTCAGGATCATAATCATCAGGCAAAGGGTTTTCTTCTGCAGGGTAAGGATCATTACTACGTGCTTTCTGGAAAAGTGGATCTGAAATGGCTTCTTCAATTTGCGGGGCCAGTTTTTCAAGTATGGTTATCCTAAACGTATATTTATCTTTGGGTTTGCCTTTAGAATCTATGTATAATGGATTATACTCAAATACCAGGCAGGGTAATCTGGATAAAAATCTACCACATTTATAGCTAACATGAAGATTTCTAATATGCATTAGGGCATATTTACCTGTGCAAACATAAATTCTCCTACCCTGATTAAGGTAATACCTGCTTACTTTGATGTACTTTTCATGTATCTTTAAATCATAACCAGTAAGTGTTGAAAATCCTATGATTCCTCGCAGGTCATAACCACATTTAATACAAAAAGAAACGTTTAAATACATGTTGTAGCAGTTTGGACAGCATTTTCCAACTTTTGCATCGTTAAAACTTTCAACTGGGTGAAAAAGGCGAACTAAAAAAGCTACAGATAATACCAAAAGTGAAAGGTAGATTGCAGTCATACCCAAGTAGAAATAAGTGGTGATTATTATTATAGGAACGCAAATTACACCTACAATCACCATAATTAATTTAGTTGTTTTCTTTTTCTCCAGTTCATACAGTTCATGAAGATCTCTTCCACATTGGTGACACAAATTTTCATGGTTTTTTAGTATCACACCACATTCAGGACAGTACATATTAATTATTCCCCATTCAATTTTTTTTTATTCCCCATACCATTCTGCATTCAACAATATCTGAATTTTCCATGAATTAGGTTTTAATGTTTAGTCTAGATGTTTTATATATGCTTCTTATTTGCAATATTCAATAAAAAACCACCATATCACATGTAAATAACAAAGTTTATATTTAAACAATTTAAGAAAATATTGAGGTGTTTATTATGGTGAAATGTCCTCATTGTGGAACGGAAAACGAAGAAAGTTCAAAATTCTGTCGAAATTGTGGCCAGGAAATTACCCTCAAAAGAGCAAGTGAAAATGAAATTTCAGAAAAACCCAGCACATTACTAATTGTATTGGGTTATGTGCTATCCATTTTGGGAATATTCTCTCTAGGAATACTATCAGTTATCGGACTTATAATTGGAATAGTTTTATACCGTAAGGGTGGACCCGATAAAACACACGGTCTTATAATTATGATAATTTCCATTCTAATATTGTTAGTTGTAATTATAGCGATTTTCTTCCTACTTGTCTACAGAGCGTACTTCTACACACCAGTATAATAAGATTTCAGTAATAGTGAGATTTGATGGTATAGTAGGGGATGGTATAGAGGGGCTTAAGTGAATGGGAAAACTAGTATCGCAGAATATTTAAAATTTCTCAGAAAAATTAAAATAAATCTTTCTATTCATCTTCTTTTTCCATGGGTGTTTTTGTACATGAAACCATCTGACGTAGTTTTTGGCATCTGCGAGTCTTGCATGATTCTTTTTCATCATGCCACAGGTAATGTTTGCAGCTTTCATATTGACAATGATAATGTTCGCTGCACATCACTTTTCCTTCATTGTACATAACTTTCATTAATAATCACCATTTAGATAAGATTTTTTTGGACTTTTTGGGTTTAATTTATTCTGTCATTTTAATTTTCAATTATTTTCCCCATTTATCATTTAGTGGGAAATAGTTTTGGTAGATAAATGTAGATTAAATGAAATAGGGTGTTAGATTTAATGTGATAATCTAGGCATTTTTAACTGATTTTTTTGCTTAAATTTGCGTGTATTATAGTTGGTTTATAAAAGTACATTTCCAAATCTTTTTATATTAATTTTAAAGGGTT